>CAZRFB010000091.1:0-5874 GCA_964599185.1 uncultured Rhodobacterales bacterium
GGCGTGCGCGGCGGGCTGGCGGCGGGGCTGTTGTTCGTGGCGCCGGGCGCGGCGGTGATGCTGGCGCTGTCGTGGCTCTATGTGCTCGGCGCCGGGCTGGCGTGGCTGGACGGGGCGTTTCTGGGCGTCAAGGCGGCGGTGGCGGCGATCGTCGCGCAGGCCGTCATCCGCATCGCCCGGCGCGGCCTGCGCGACCGGCGGATGCTCTGGCTGGCGGCGGCGGCCTTCGCCGCGATCACGCTGCTGGCGGCGCCGTTCCCGCTGATCGTGGTCGCGGCGGGGCTGATCGGCGCCGTGCTGGCGCGGGGCGGGGCGGGGGCGCCCCGCGCGCCCGCCCCGCCCCTGCAGGCGCGGCGGGCGTTGCGGGCCGCGCTATGGTGTATGGCGGCGTGGGGCGCGCCGGTGGCGCTGGCGGCGCTGACGCTGGGGCCGGGGCATGTGCTGGTCGAGATCGGCCTGTTCTTCTCGCAACTGGCGGTGCTGACGTTCGGCGGCGCCTATGCGGTGCTGGGCTGGCTGGCGCAGGCGGGGGTGGCGCGCGGCTGGGTGACGGCGGCGGAGATGATCGACGGGCTGGGGCTGGCCGACACCACGCCGGGGCCGACGATTCTGGTCAACCAGTTCATCGCGTTTCTCGCCGCTTCGCGCGACGCGGGCGGGATGGCGCCGATGCTGGCGGCGACGCTGGGGGCGCTGATGGCGACATGGACCACCTTCGCGCCGTCGTTTCTGTGGATTTTCGCCGGCGCGCCCTACGCCGAGGGCCTGCGCCGCGACGCGCGGCTGGCGGGCGCTCTGGGCGGGGTGACGGCGGCGGTGGTTGGGGTGATCGCCTATGTGGCGCTGTGGTTCGGGCTGCATGTGCTGTTCGCCGAGGTCGGCGCGGCGCACTGGGGGCCGCTGCGCCTGTTCACGGTCGCGCCCGCAAGCCTGGACGGCGCGGCGGCGGCGCTGACCGCGCTGGCGCTGGCGCTGACCTTCGGCCTCGGCTGGGGGGTGATGCGGGTGGTGGGCGTGCTGGCGGGGCTGGGCGTGGCGCTGGCGCTTGCTTGACGCCGCCTGCGCTTGCTTGACGGATGCGCCGCGCGCGTGGAGGGTGCGGCGCTTTCATGAACGGATGCTCATCGCCATGGCTCTTTCCGGCAACCTGCGCGGCGCGCTGTGGATGCTCGCATCGGTCGCGGGCGCCACGGGCATGACGGTTTTCGTGCGCCAGCTCACGCCCGAGCTGCACACCAGCATGATCGCGTTTTTGCGCTGCGTGGTGGGGCTGGCGTTTTTGGCGCCGCTGCTTCTGAAGGCCGATCCCGCCGCGCTGCTGCGCGTGCGGCGCCCCGGCCTGCATCTGGCGCGCGGCGCGCTGGTGGCGCTGGCGCTGAACCTGGGCTTCTATGCGATCTGGAAGCTGCCGGTGGCCACCGCGACCACGCTGTTCTTTCTCGCGCCGGTGTTCTCGACGCTGCTGGCGCCGCTGATGGTGGGCGAGCATGTCGGCGCGCGGCGCTGGGCGGCGGTGATGGTGGGGTTTCTCGGCGCGCTGGTGGCGCTGCGGCCGGGGATGGCGCCCATCGACCTCGGCGCGATGGCGGCGGTCGGCTCGTCGCTGTGTTTCGCGGTGGCGCTGCTGCTCGGCAAGACCGCCAGTGCGGCGGACGGCCCCGATTCGGTGTTCGCCACCACGGCGCTGCTGACCGTCGCGCTGACGCTGCCCTTCGCGCTGCTGGAATGGCGGCTGCCGGGGCAGGCGTGGGTCTGGGGCGGGCTGCTGCTGCTGGCGGCGGCGTCCTCGCTGCGCGGCTACGCCGACATCCGCGCCTTCGCGGCGGGCGAGGCGAGCTTTGTGGCGCCGGTGTCCTACCTGCGCCTGCCCAGCGTGGCGCTGGCCGGGTGGCTGATGTTCGGCGAGGCGGTGGACGGCTGGACCTGGGGCGGCGGCGCCATCGTCGCGGGCGCCGCGCTGTTCATCGCGCTGCGCGAGCGCACCCCGCGCGCCGCCCGCGTCGCGCCCCCGCCGCTGGGCGGCTGACGAAAAAATCGGCGCCCAGCGCGGCGCGCAATGGTTAACCGATTGTTTTTTCAAAGCCGCGTTTCAAAACCTTCACTTGATATGCACGCTGCGGGTGCGTATGTGGTGGCTCCACAGGGTCACCGATCCCATCCCCGCCGTGGGGGGGCGCTAAGGGACCGCTGGGATTCGTCTGCTGGTAGGGGAGGCCGCCATGAACCGGGCGCACCTCTTCCGACTGGGGATGGACCTGGAGACAGGCGCCACCCACGAGGGAGAACACGCGATCACGCATCGCGCGCACAACGACTGCACTCGCGACGTCTTTGACGAGACCCGCGAGGACCATTTCATCCGCCGCGACGGCCGAACCTTCGCCGGGACGCACCTCATCATCGAGGTGGTCAAGGGGTCGGGGCTGGACGACGAGGCGCGCATCCAGAAGGCGTTCCGCGATTGCGTGGACGCCTGCGGCGCGACGCTGCTGCACATCCACACCCACAAGTTCTCGCCGCAGGGCGTGAGCGGGGTGGCGGTGCTGGCCGAAAGCCACATCAGCGTCCACACCTGGCCCGAGATCGGCTATGGCGCGTTCGACGTGTTCATGTGCGGCGACGCGCAGCCGTGGCGGGCCGTGGAGATCCTGCGCGCCGCCTTCAGCGCCCGCGAAGTGCGCGTCAGCGAACTGCTGCGCGGCGACGGGCTGGTGGAGTAGGGCCGCCTACTCCGTCCGGCCTGCGAGGCTCTTGACCAGCGCCGGCGCGAGATCGAGGTGGTCGCGCGCCGTCTCGATCAGCGCGGCGTCGAGCGGCGGCGGGGCGAGGTCCACGTCGCGCGACAGCTCCTCGACGATGGCGGTGATCGCGGCGATGCGGCCCGACAGCTTGTCCTCCGACGAGAGCACCGTCCACGGCGCGGCCTTTTCGGTGCGCGCGAACATCTCCTCCGCCGCCGCGACGTAGTCGCCCCACTTGGCGCGGTTGCGAAAGTCCTCATAGCTGAGCTTCCAGCGTTTCAGCGGGTCGCGCATCCGGTCCTCGAAGCGGCGCAACTGTTCCTCTTGCGAGATGTAGAAGAATATCTTGACGATGCGGGCGCCGTCAGCGCGCAGCATCGCCTCGAACTGGTTGATCTCGGCGTAGGCCTCGCGCCAGCGCGCCTCGGGCGCGTAGCCCTCGACCCGCTCCACCAGCACGCGCCCATACCATGAGCGGTCGAAGATCGCGATGGCGCCCTTGGCGGGCAGCTTGTCCCAGAACCGCGCGAGGTAATGCCGCTCGGCGAAATAGTCGCGCGGCGCGCCGATCGGCCAGACCTTGCAGCCGCGCGGGTCGAGCGCGCCGGCGATGCGCCGGATCGCGCCGCCCTTGCCCGCCGCATCCCAGCCCTCGAACACCACCACGGCGGCGCGGCCCTGGAACAGATAGGCCTGCTGGATGGCGGTCAGCTTGCGTTGCAGCTTGTGCAGCTTCTTCTCATAGTCCTTCCGCTTCAGCGTCTGCGTGAGGTCGAGCGCGGCGAGGCGGCCTTTGCCGGGTTTTTTCATCAGGCGTCTCCCTGCGCCGTGGCGGACGCCGCATCCGTAGCATCATCGCCCGATGCGGCGAGCGGCGCACATCGACGCGCCTGCGCCGTTTGGGCGGCCGCGGTTGCCGCTGCGCCGCCGCCTGCGCTAGACGGGACGGGATGCGGTGACGAAAAGGATGGGCGATGAGCGACGAGGGTGAGATGCCGGGCTGGTCGGTGGAGACGCTGCACGACGATTATCGCGCCTGCCTGCGCGAGGCGACGCTGCTCTATGACAGCGAAACCGGCCATCAGCGGCTGCGCGTGTTCCGCAACCCCACCTTCGGGCGGATCCTCACGCTCGACGGCGTGATCCAGGTCGCCGAGGGCGATGAGTTCATCTATCACGAGATGATGGCGCATGTGCCGCTGTTCAGCCACGGCGCCGCGCGCAGCGTGCTGATCGTGGGCGGCGGCGACGGCGGCATGGCGCGCGAGGTTCTGCGTCACAAGGGCGTCGAGCGGGTGGCGATGGTCGAGATCGACGCGGGCGTGATCGACTTTTCGCGCCAGTATCTGCCCGGCGTCTGCGCCGACGCCTTCGACGACCCCCGCCTTGAGGTGGTGATCGCCGACGGCGCCGACTACATGCGCGCGCAGGGCGAGGCGTTCGACGTGATCATCGTGGACAGCACCGACCCGATCGGGCCGGGCGTGACGCTGTTCACCGACACCTTCTACGGTTGCGCCAAGCGGCGGCTGACGCCGGGGGGCGTGATGGTGACGCAGAACGGCGTGCCGTTCATGCAGGGAAGCGAACTCACCAACACGCTGCGCGCGCTCAAGGCGCTGTTTTCGGACGCGACCTGCTACCTCACGCAGATCCCCACCTACGCCTGCGGGCCGATGGCGATGGGCTGGGCCAGCGACGGCGACGCCCGCGCCGCGCCGCTGGCCACGCTGGAGGCGCGATTCGCCGCAGCCGGGTTCGCGACTCGGTTCTATACGCCCGAGGTGCACAAGGCGGCCTTCGCGCTGCCGGTCTATGTGCAGGCGCTGTTTCCCTAGAGCGCCTGCTCACGCCCGGTGATACGGCCCGCCGCCGAGGATGGTCGCGGCGCGGTAGAGCTGTTCGGCCAGCATCACCCGCGCCAGCATGTGCGGCCAGACCATCGCGCCGAACGAGAGCATGAGATCGGCCCGCGCGCGCAGCGCCGCGCCGTGGCCGTCGGCGCCGCCAATGGCGATGCTCAGGTCGCGCGCGCCCTCGTCGCGCCAGCGCGCCAGCCGTGCGGCGAAACCGGGGCTGTCGAGCGTGGCGCCGCGTTCGTCCAGCGCGATCAGCGGGCCTTCGGGCGCGGCGGCCAGCAGCAGCGCGGCCTCCGCCTCCGGCCCGCGCCTGCGCTTGTCCTCCACCTCGACCACGCGCGCGGGGCCGAGGCCCAGCGGGCGCGCGGCGGCGTCGAACCGCGCGAGATAGTCGCCGATCATCGCCGCCTCCGGCCCCGCGCGCAGACGACCGACCGCCAGAACGCTGAGCCGCAAGCGGCCGCGCTCAGGCGGCGCCGATGCGCGCGCGGGCGTCCGCAGGCGGCGCCCACATCTTCTCAAGCTGATAGAAGGCGCGGACTTCGGGCCGGAACAGATGCACGATCACGTCGCCGCAATCGATCAGCACCCAGTCGCCGACTTCCTTGCCCTCGACGCGGGCGGTGCGGTGGAACGTGTCCTTGAAGCGCTCCAGCAGCTTTTCCGCCATGGCGGAGACCTGACGCGACGAGCGCCCGGTGGCGATCACCATGTGATCGGCCATCGGCGACTTGCCGCGCAGGTCGAAGGATACGACATCCTCCGCCTTGTCGTCATCGAGGGAGGCGAGCACCAGCGCGAGCGTCGCGCCGCTTTCGTCCGTCGCCTGCGCCGCCATCATCGGCCCCGCCGCGACGTGGGCGCGCATGGCGCCCGGGTTGAGCTGTTCGTTCAGAACGCCCTCCTTGTGTTTCGCGGTCATGCGGACCCGCCCGCATGACGTCGAATACAGCGATGAATATAATGGAACCCGCGCCGTTTCTCAAGAACGCCGTCGCGCGGGCGCGGCGTCCTGCGGTGTCCTGTGGCGTCCTCTTGCAGTTGCGCGCGCTTGCCGCCACCATCGGCGCGGTTGTCGTCAACCCTCAAGGGCGCTGCGCGAGCCGGGCGCGCGCGCTCCATGACACGTTCGCCAAGCCCGGCGCAAGGAGGACGCCTTGGACGCCATCTCTCCCACCGGGAAAGTCTCGACCTTTCTCGCCCAGCTCAACGCCGCGCTTGAGGCGCAGGACGCGAAGGCCGCCAGCGCGCTGTTCGCCGCCGACAGCTATTGG
>CAZRFB010000092.1:0-6043 GCA_964599185.1 uncultured Rhodobacterales bacterium
CCTGTCCGATGCGCCGATCCCCGACAGCGCCGAGAGCCGCCGCGTCACGGACCCGCTGCGCTTCACCGCCCGCCGCCAGATCACCCACATGGGGTTTCTCTGCACGCGCGCGCTGTGGATGGCGGCGGGCGGCGCCGATGAAGGCGTGTTCATCCAGGACCAGTCGCTGCCGCTGCGCCTCAGCGCCCACGCTCCGGCGCTGGCGTGGACTTCGGCAGTGGTCTATCGGCTGCGTCCGGCGGGCGACGCCTCGCTGTCGCGCAACGTGGCGCAGCAGCACCACGACCGTTATCTCAGCGCGCTCCACCTGATGCGCGACCACCCCGAGCCTGCGCTGGCGGTGATGATGCTGTCGGCGCTGTGGAAGCTGCGCCGCGACGGCTTTGGCGGCGGCGGCGCGCCCGCGCTCAGCGCCGATTTCGCCCGCTATGCGCTGAACAAGGCGCTGGGCTGGGCGCCGCCGCTCGCTTGGTTCGAGGCGCGCGCGGCCCGGCTCTCCGCCCTGCCCGGCGTGCGGCGGCCATGACCGCGCCCCATACCACGCCCCACGCCCCGCGGCGCGTGCTGCTGGTCGGCAACTTCGGCCGCAAGACGCTGCAACGGGCGTGGTTCAACACCGAGAGCAAGCTGGCCAACGGCTTCATCCGGCTGGGCGACCATGTGCTGACCTTCTCGGACCGCGACGCGGCGCGCGAGGCGACGCCGCTGCGCGCCCAGGCCTTCGGCGCCCGGCGCATGGCGCGCGATCTGGTCGCCACCGCCGCGCATTACCGCCCGCATCTGGCGCTGTTCGGCCATTGCGACATGCTGCGCGCGCAGGACTTCGCCGCCCTGCGCGCCGCCGCGCCGGGCGTGCGGCTGGCGGCGTTCTGCGTCGATGCGGCGTTTCGCGCCGACACCATGGCCGCCTTCGCCGCCCGCGCCGCCTGCATGGACGCGGCCTTCATCACCACCGCCGACACCGCCGCCCTGGCGCCCTACGGCTTTCCGGCGGGGCGGCTGTTCTTCATGCCCAACCCGGTCGATGCGGCGGTGGAGACCGCGCGCGCCTTCGACGCGCCGCGCGCGCGGCTTGCCTGGGACGGGATGTTTCTGGGCACCGGCATCGGCGCGCGCGAGGCGCAACTGGCCGACCTGCGCGCGGCCTTGCCGCCGGATTTCCGCTTTTTCGACGGGGGGCGCGCGAAAACCGCCGGGCGGCTGTGGTCCACGCGGTTTCTCGACACGCTGGCCACCGCCGCCATGGCGCCGAACCTGCCGCTGGACGACGGCCCCGACGCGCCGATCCACCGGCTCTACAGTTCCGACCGGATCGCGCAACTGCTGGGTCAGGGCGTGCTGGCGCTGGCGCCCGCGCGCAGCGGGCTGGCGGCGCTCTATGACGAGGGCGTGGTCGCCTGGACCAGCCGCGCCGAGCTGGCCGAGGCCATGGCCCGGCTGATGCGCGACGACGCTGAGCGCCGCCGCATCGCCGGGATCGGCTGGCGCATCGCCCACGCCCGCACCAGTTCGGCGGCGGTCGCCGCCTGGATCGCCGCCGTGACGCTGGGCGAGACGCCGCCGCCCCCGGCGTGGCCCGGCGTCGCGCTGACCTGACGCGATATTGCCGAGCGCAACGCTAAGGCATAGGTTCGGGGTAAGACTGCCGGGAGAGACTCCATGCCCACCGCCCCGCTGATCGACCCCTTCGCGCGCCCGATCACCTATCTGCGCGTCAGCGTGACGGATCGCTGCGACTTCCGCTGCAACTACTGCATGGCGGAGGAGATGGTGTTCCTGCCCAAGAAGGAGCTGCTGACGCTGGAGGAGCTTGAGCGGCTGTGCGGCGCCTTCATCGACCTGGGCGTGCGCAAGCTGCGCGTCACCGGCGGAGAACCGCTGGTGCGCCGCGACATCATGACCTTTTTCCGCGCGATGGGCGCACGCCTGGGCAAGGGCCTCGACGAGCTGACGCTGACCACCAACGGCAGCCAGCTGCGCCGCTACGCCCGCGATCTGGCCGCCTGCGGCGTGAAGCGCGTCAACGTTTCGGTGGATACGCTGGACGAGGCGAAATTCGCCGCCGTCACCCGGCGCGGGCGGCTGGCGCAGGTGCTCGACGGCATCGACGCGGCGCAGGAGGCGGGGCTGGCGGTCAAGATCAACGCCGTGGCGCTGAAGGGCGTGAACGACGGCGAGATCGTCAGCATGGCGGAGTGGTGCGCGGCGCGCGGCATGGACCTCACCTTCATCGAGGTGATGCCGATGGGCGACATGGGCGAGGAGGACCGCCTCGACCAGTTCCTGCCGCTGAGCGTGGTGCAGGAGGCGCTGGCGGCGCGCTGGACGCTGGAGCCGATCCCGCTGCGCACCGGCGGCCCCGCCCGCTATATGCGCGCGCGCGAGACCGGCGCCCGGATCGGCTTCATCACCCCGCTGACCCACAATTTCTGCGAGGGCTGCAACCGGGTGCGCGTCACCTGCACCGGCACGCTCTACATGTGCCTCGGCCAGAACGACGCCGCCGACCTGCGCGCGCCGCTGCGCGCCTCGGAGGGCGACGACGCAGTGAAAGCCGAGATTCGCCGCGCCATCGCCCGCAAGCCCAAGGGACACGATTTCGATTACGCGCGGCAGGAGGTGAAGGGGACCGTGGCGCGGCATATGAGCGTGACGGGGGGGTGAAGGATGCCATCCAGACCCTTAAAAATAATCGGCGCTCGGGGGGACTGGACCGCAAAGTTTGAGGGCGTTCGCCTCGCTGTAATCCATCAACACTGGTGGACCCCGCCCGACAAATACCTTGACCCGATGACGGGTGCAAAGACCGACGGCAAGCGCTATCAGGGATATGTTGAAGCCTTACGCCAACATGACCGGGTTGTGATGCAGCGCGACGGACCCCGGACTAGCGATACACTCCTTGGCGTCACACTTGATAGGCTTGGTTATATTGGCGTTTTTACGTTCGATAGTCTGTTCATTCACGACGACGGCGCTATCGCCCTGCGGATCACCGGTCGATACGCGTGACAGTTTGCGCTTGAGTCGGTACGCATTCCGTACTACATACCACCCATGATCGCCAGCTTCCGCGACCGCGACACGGCTGCTTTGTTCGACCGTCGCAGCGTCCGGCGCTGGCGCATGATCGAACGCGTCGCGCTGCGCAAGCTGGTGCAGATCGACGCGGCGATCCGGCTGGAGGACTTGCGCGACCCTCCTGGCAACCGGCTGGAGGCGTTGCACGGCGACCGGGCGGGGCAATACTCGATCCGGGTGAACGACCAGTGGCGCATCTGCTTCCACTGGAAGGACGGAGATGCACAGGATGTCGAAATCGTCGATTACCACTGACCGCATCCCGCCGATCCACCCCGGCGAGGTGCTGAAGGAGGATTTCATGATCCCCCTCGGCCTCAGCGCCAACGCGCTGGCGCGTCATGTCGGCGTGCCGCCCAACCGCATCAGCGCCATCGTGGCGGGGCGGCGCGGCGTCACCGGCGACACGGCGCTGCGGCTGGCCGCCGCTTTCGGCGTCTCACCGCAGTTCTGGCTCAACCTCCAGTCGCACTGGGAGCTGGAATCGGCCCGAGACGCCACCCCCGGCCTGAACATTCCCCCCGTCGCCGCCTGAGCAAGCGTAAAAGCGCGAAAACTTCGCTGAAAGTAGCGCATACCGACCGCGCTTCCGTAAAGCGCACATAGCCTCAATCCCAGCCTTGCGTTTTCCACATAGCGGCTTCTGCGAAAATACCCTCTCCCCCGCCCACGCGCGCCACGCTATGTTGCGCTGCGGCGCGGCATTCCGCCGCCCGTGCGGAGTTCCCAGGCCATGGGCCTGTCAGTCGAGTTCATCGGATACGTCGCGGCGATCCTCACCACCGCCGCCTTCGCGCCGCAGGTCTGGCGCACCTGGCGCACGCGCCGCGCGCAGGATCTGTCGCTGGCGATGCTGGGGCTGATGAGCAGCGGCAACGCGCTTTGGGCGCTTTACGGCGTCGGCGTCGGGGCCTGGCCGCTGGTGGCGGCCAACGTGTTCACGCTGACTCTGGTGCTGATGCTGCTGGCGATGAAGCTGGGCCAGCGCCCGGCGGCCCCGGCGCCCGTGCCCGGATCGGTCGCCGCGCTATCGGTCGCCGCGCTCGCGTCCCAACCCTGACGCCGCCGCAGCGCAAGACCGCCGCAGCGTCTCCGCAGGGGCGATGTCCGGGCGGATTGATCACGCTGCTTGATCACTCTGCCGCGCACCGTTTCAGCCGTCGAGCGGGTGGTGACAGGCCAGCCGCCGCGCGCCGTCCGTGGTCAGCGCTGGCGCCGTGGCGCGGCAGGTCGCGTCGGCCTTCCAGCAACGCGGGTTGAAGGCGCAGCCGTCGGGCGGGTTCAGCGGCGAGGGCAACTCGCCCTCCAGCCGGATGCGCTTTTTCTCGCGCTCGGGGTCGGCCACCGGCGTCGCCGACAGCAGCGCGGCGGTGTAGGGATGGCGGGGATGGTCGAAGATCTGCGCAGCGGGGCCGGTCTCGACCGGGTGGCCCAGATACATCACCATCACCTGATCGGCCATGTGGCGCACCACCGACAGGTCGTGGCTGATGAACAGATAGGCCAGCCCCAGCCGTTCCTGCAAGCCGATCAACAGGTTGAGGATCTGCGCGCGCACCGACAGGTCCAGCGCCGACACCGGTTCGTCCAGCACCAGAATTTCGGGGTCGAGCATCAGCGCCCGCGCGATGGCGATGCGCTGGCGCTGGCCGCCGGAGAACATGTGCGGATAGCGGTCGGCGAATTCGGGGCGCAGGCCGACCGCCTTCATCACCTCCGCGACCTTGCGCTGGCGCGTGGCGGCATCGTCGGCGGTGGACAGACGCAACGGCTCGGACAGCGTGTCGGCGATGGTCTGGCGCGGGTTCAGCGAGCCGTAGGGATCCTGAAACACGATCTGCACCCGGCGGCGCAGGGCGGCGTCGCCCACCAGCGCGGGCTTGCCGTCGATCAGCAGTGCGCCGTCCGAAGGCGGCTCGATCAGCGTGACCAGCCGCGCCAGCGTGGACTTGCCACAGCCCGACTCGCCCACCACCGCCAGCGTCTCGCCGCGCCGCAGCGTGAAATCGACGCCGTTGACCGCCTGCACCACCTTCGCCGCCCCGAACAGGCCGCCGCCGACATCGTAGCGGCGCGCCAGCCCGCGCCCCTCCAGCACCGGCGCCCCCGTGACGGCTGCGGTCGCGCTCACGCCAAAGCCTCGGCATGGATCGGCAGGTCGGGACGCCCGACAGGCTTGCCGCCCGCCAGCGGATAATTGCACAGCGCATAGCCCATCTCCGCCCCCTGCCGCCGCGCGCCCCGGTCGCATTCCGGCGTCGCCCAGGCGCAGCGCGGCGCGAACAGACAGCCGGTCGGGCGGTCGAACTGCCCCGGCACCACGCCGGGGATCGAGGCGAGCTTCTTGCTGGTCGCCCGCTCCGGCAGCGCCGCCAGCAGCGCAGCGGTGTAGGGGTGGCGCGGCTCGCGGAACAGGCCCCTGACCGGCTGTTCCTCGACCTTCTGCCCGGCATACTGCACCTGCACGCGGTGCGCGGTCTCGGCGACCACGCCCATGTCATGGGTGATCAGCACCAGCGCCATGCCGGTGTCGCGCTGCAGCGACACCAGAAGGTCGATGATCTGCGCCTGAATCGTCACGTCGAGCGCCGTGGTCGGCTCGTCGGCGATCAGCAGGCGCGGCCCGCAGGCCAGCGCCATGGCGATCATCACCCGCTGGCTCATGCCGCCGGAAAGCTGATGCGGGAAGGCCGACAGCCGCTGCTCCGGCGCCGGAATCCCGACCATCTCCAGCAGCGCGATGGCGCGGGCGCGGCGCGCGCGGCGGTCGAGGGCGGTGTGCGCGGCCAGCGTCTCGGTGATCTGGAAGCCGACGGTGAAACAGGGGTTCAGGCTCGACATCGGCTCCTGAAAGATCATCGCCAGATCGCGGCCCACCAGATGGCGCCGGGCGCGCGGCGCCATGCGCGTCAGGTCATGGCCGTCGAACGCCATGCGGTCGGCGGTGACGGTCGCGGTCCAC
>CAZRFB010000093.1:0-3156 GCA_964599185.1 uncultured Rhodobacterales bacterium
GCTGGTCGGTGCGCATGAACTGCTGAGCGGCCTGCTGGCGCCGCCGGGCGACTGCGCCGCGCGCAAGGCCGACGCCGAGGACCGCGCCGACATCGCCCGCGCCGCCGCGCTGGTCGCGGGGCTGGGGGCGCTGGACGTGGGCCAGGCGGCGGTGGTGGCGGGGGGCGTCTGTCTGGGGCTGGAGAGCATCCAGGGCACCGACGCGCTGCTGGCCTTTGCGGGCGCGACGCCGCAGCGCCTGCGCCCGCGCCCCGGCGTGCTCTACAAGGCGCCGAAACCGGGGCAGGACTGGCGCGTGGACCTGCCCGCGATCGGGCCGCAGACCCTGCGCGCGGCGTCGGCCGCAGGGCTGGCGGGTGTGGCGGTGCGCGCGGGCGGCGTGCTGGTGCTGGGGCTGGAGGCGACGCGGGCGGAGGCTGACCGGCTGGGGCTGTTCCTGCACGGCTGGCCGGAATGACGACTGGGCCGCTTCTGTTCCTTGCGGCGGGCGAGCCTTCGGGCGACGTGCTGGGCGCGGCGCTGATGGCGGCCCTGCGCGACGAGACCGGCGGCGCCGCGCGGTTCATCGGCGTCGGCGGCCCGGCGATGGCGGCGGAGGGGCTGGACAGCCTGTTCAGCCAGGACGAGCTTGCGGTGATGGGGCTGGTCGAGGTGCTGCCGCGCCTGCCGCGCCTGATCCGTCGCATCCGCGAGACCGCCGCGGCCTGTCTGGCGGCCAGGCCCGACGCGCTGCTGACCATCGACAGCCCCGGCTTCGGCCTGCGCGTGGCGCGCCGCGTGCGCGCCGCCGATCCCGCAATCCGCACCATCCACTATGTCGCCCCTTCGGTCTGGGCGTGGCGGCCGGGGCGGGCGAAGAAGATGGCGGCCTATGTCGATCACCTGCTGGCGCTGCTGCCGTTCGAGCCGCCCTATTTCACCGCGCACGGCATGAGCTGTGATTTCGTCGGCCACCCCGCCGCCGCTCGCCCCCGCGCCGGCGACGCCGAGATCGCCGCGCTGCGGGCGTCGCTGGCGATCGCGCCCGGCGCGCCGGTGCTGCTGGCGCTGCCGGGCAGCCGCCTGGGCGAGGTGCGCCGCCACTGCGGCCCGTTCGGGGCGGTGGTCGCGCTGCTGGCGCAGCGCCTGCCGGGCTTGCGGGTGATCCTGCCCACGGTGGGCGCGGTGGCCGAGCCTGTCCGCGCGCTGACGCAGGACTGGGCGGCGCCGCCCGATATCCTCGACCCGCGCGGCCTGTCGCCCGCCGTGGCGGACGCGCGCAAATGGGCGGGATTCGCCGCGGCGGATGCGGCGCTGGCGGCGTCGGGCACGGTGACGCTGGAGCTGGCGGCGGCGGGAACGCCGATGGTGGCGGTCTATCGCACCCATCCGCTGACGGCGCAGATCGTGCGGCGGCTGGTGCGGGTCGAGACCGCGAATCTGGTCAATCTGGTCGCCGGATCGCGCGTCGTGCCGGAGTTTCTTCAGGAATATTTTCAGCCCCCCGCCGTCGCCGACGCGCTGACGCCGCTGTTTTCCGCCTCGCCCGAGCGCGCCGCGCAGGCCGAAGACGCCGCCAGAGTGCTGAAGGCGCTGGGCGCGGAGGGTCCGCCGCCCGCGCTGCGCGCCGCGCGTTCGGTGCTGGCCGCGCTTGACAGGCGCCGCCTGCGTCTTTAACACCCGCCCATCCCTGACGGGGCTGAGTCTTCGTCGGGGTGGCAGCTTTGGCATTGGCGCGCACGATCCGGGCACATAGCCCCGATCCTCTGGGAGCCGCCGCGACGGAGACAGTCTCCGCTTCGCGGCGCTTGTCGCGTTTTCGCCTGAGCGCCAACGGGAATAATTGTGAGGGTAGGCGCCCGATGCCAACGATCCAACAGCTGATCCGGAAGCCCCGGCAGCCGCGCGTGAAGCGCAGCAAGTCGACGCACCTGGAGGGTTGCCCCCAGAAGCGCGGCGTCTGCACGCGCGTCTACACCACCACGCCAAAAAAGCCGAACTCGGCGCTGCGCAAGGTCGCCAAGGTGCGGCTGACCAACGGCTTCGAGGTGATCAGCTACATCCCCGGCGAGGGTCACAACCTTCAGGAGCACTCCGTGGTCCTGATCCGCGGCGGCCGCGTCAAGGATCTTCCCGGCGTGCGCTATCACGTGCTGCGCGGCGTGCTCGACACGCAGGGCGTGAAGAACCGCAAGCAGCGCCGGTCGAAATACGGCGCGAAGCGCCCGAAATGAACTACGCCGCCGCCCTCGCGCCCGTTCTGGCGTTCGCCTCCGGCCCTGCGCTCGCCGATTTCGGCGCGATCGCCTGGTCCGCCCAGACCGGCGGCTACGGCATCGGCTGGAAAGCGGCGGCGAAGGCCGAGGCGGAGCGCGACGCGATGGGGGCGTGCGCGGGCTACGGGCGGGGGTGCGCGGTGACGCTGACCTTCGAGAACGCCTGCGGCGCGCTGGCGGCGGGGAAGAGTGCCGCCGCAAGCGCCGCCGCGCCGCGCCTGAGAGATGCTGAGACCAAGGCGCGCGCCGCGTGCCGCAAGCTGGACGCCCAAGGCTGCGAGATAGAAGTCAGCTTCTGCTCGAATCGCTGAGACCAGGGCTTTAGGAGACGTTTGAGATGTCGCGACGCCATAGCGCCGAAAAACGGGAAGTGCTGCCGGACGCCAAGTATGGCGATCGCATGCTGACCAAGTTCATGAACAACCTGATGCACGACGGCAAGAAATCCGCCGCCGAAGGCATCGTCTACGGCGCGCTGGGCCGGGTCGAGGGGCGCCTGCGCAAGGCGCCGATCGAGGTGTTCCATGAGGCGCTGGAGAACATCAAGCCGTCGGTCGAGGTCCGCTCGCGCCGTGTTGGCGGCGCCACCTATCAGGTGCCGGTCGAAGTGCGCGTCGAGCGCCGCGACGCGCTGGCGATCCGCTGGCTGATCGACGCCTCGCGCAAGCGCAACGAGAACACGATGGAAGAGCGTCTGGCCGCCGAACTGATGGACGCGGTCAACGGCCGCGGCGCTGCGGTCAAGAAGCGCGAAGACACGCACAAGATGGCCGACGCCAACAAGGCGTTCAGCCATTACCGCTGGTAACTTATACGGACTCTGAGGACAAACCGATGGCCCGCGAATATCCGCTCGATCACTACCGCAACTTCGGCATCATGGCGCACATTGATGCCGGAA
>CAZRFB010000094.1:0-6934 GCA_964599185.1 uncultured Rhodobacterales bacterium
TTCTGCGCCACGCTGAAACACCTGCTCGGCGACGTGCGCCGGCTGCTGCTGTAAGGGGGCTTGGGTCATGGCTGACATGCAGGTGAGCGTCCCCGACATCGGGGATTTCAAGGACGTGCCGGTGATCACGGTGTTCGTGAAGCCGGGCGACACGGTGAAGAAGGACGATCCGCTGGTCGAACTGGAGTCCGACAAGGCGACGATGGAGGTGCCCAGCCCCGCCGATGGCGTGGTTTCCGCCGTCACGGTGAAGGAGGGAGACCGGGTGTCGATGGGCGCGCCGATCCTGACGCTGAAGGCCGAGGGCGCAGGCGACGCGCCCAAGGCTGAAGCGCCCAAGGCGGCGCCCGCCGCCGCTGCGGCTGCGGCCCCCGCCGCCGCTTCCGCCCCCGTCTCCGGCCTAGCCCCGGCGGCGGCGCAGACCGGCGACATGCACGCCCAGCTTCTGGTGCTGGGCGCCGGTCCCGGCGGCTACACCGCAGCGTTCCGCGCCGCCGATCTGGGGCTGAAGGTGGTGCTGGTCGAACGCTATCCGGTGCTGGGCGGCGTCTGTCTCAACGTCGGCTGCATCCCCTCCAAGGCGTTGCTGCACGCCGCGAAGGTGATCACCGAGGCCGAGGAGATGGCGCACCACGGCATCGCCCTTGGAAAGCCGAAGATCGACCTCGGCGCCCTGCGCGGCTGGAAGGACGGTGTGGTGAAAAAGCTCACCGGCGGCCTCAGCGGGCTGGCCAAGGGGCGCAAGGTGACCACGGTGCAGGGCGTGGGCGTGTTCGAGGGGCCGAACCTGGTGCGCGTCACCGGCGAGGACGGGAGCAAGACCATCAGCTTCGACGCCTGCATCGTGGCGGCCGGATCGGAGCCCGTCAAACTGCCGTTCATCCCGCACGACGACCCGCGCGTGATCGATTCGACCGGCGCGCTGGAGCTGGCCGACATCCCCAGGCGCATGCTGGTGATCGGCGGCGGCATCATCGGGCTTGAGATGGCCTGCGTCTACGACGCGCTCGGCAGCAAGGTCACCATCGTCGAGCTGATGGACCAGATCATCCCCGGCGCCGACAAGGATCTGGTCAAGCCGCTGCACAAGCGCATCGAGGGCCGTTATGAGGCGATCCGGCTGAAAGCCAAGGTCACCTCGGTCGAGGCGATGAAAACCGGGCTGAAGGTGCGCATCGAAGGTCCGGACGGCGCGTCGGACGACATCTTCGACCGGGTGCTGGTGTCGGTGGGGCGGCGGCCCAACGGCAAGGGGCTGGGGCTGGACAAGGCCGGCGTGACGGTGGATGAGCGCGGCTTCGTGCCGGTGGACAACCGGATGCGCACCAATGTCGCCCATATCTTCGCCATCGGCGACCTGGTGGGCCAGCCGATGCTGGCGCACAAGGCGGTGCACGAGGGCAAGGTGGCGGCGGAGGTGGCGGCCGGCCACAACCGCGCCTTCGACGCCCGCGTGATCCCCTCGGTCGCCTACACCGACCCCGAGGTGGCGTGGGTGGGCCTGACCGAGAACGACGCCAAGGCGCAGGGGATCAAGTTCGGCAAGGGCGCCTTCCCCTGGGCGGCGTCGGGCCGGGCGCTGGCCAACGGGCGCGACGAGGGGCTGACCAAGGTGCTGTTCGACCCCGAGACCGACCGGGTGCTGGGCTGCGGCATCGTCGGCGCCAACGCGGGCGAGCTGATCGCCGAGGCCGCCGTGGCCATCGAGATGGGCTGCGACGCGGTTGATCTGGGCCACACCATCCACCCGCACCCGACGCTGTCGGAGACCGTCAACTTTGCGGCGGAGATGTTCGAGGGCACGATCACCGACCTGATCGCGCCGAAGAAAAAGCACTGAGTGCTGCGCCCGGGCCTCTGGCGGGGTCCGGGCGGGGATCGCGTGCGCAGGCTCGCGAAGCGTCGTCGCGGCAGGGTAATGTCAGGCGGGAAGGGGATAGGTCCCGGCGCAGGGCCGGGACAGCGCTATTGGCGGGGCGTGAGCGCCGCAAGGCGCAGGATCCCGGCGCGGGGGCAGCAGCGTGGGAGCGACCGGGCGCCGCCGCCTATTTCTTGGCGTTCTTGGTCCGCTCCTGCGAGGCGGTGATGCGGGTGGTCAGCGTCGATTCGGGCGCCGCCGCCTTCACCTTTTCCTTCTTGGGTTTCTTGGCTTCCTTGTTGCCGCGCAATTGGCCCTTGGCCATGGTGGTCGCCTCTCCCGGCCTTGTCGCGTCCGGCCGTTTGGCCGGAGCGACCGAGCGCGCGCCGGGGTGCGGACGCCAAAAGCGGCGCCCGCGCGCAGTCTCATCTCCTTAACAGGTGCGCCCGGCGCGGCGCGGCGTCAAGGCCCGCCGCCGCCGGGCGCGGCGCCCGTCAGATCTGGTCCAGCAGCGCCTCGCCGGTCGAGCACACCGCGTCGCTGGGCTTGTCCTCGACGTTGAGCTGCTTGACCACGCCGCCCTCGATCAGCATCGAATAGCGCTTGGAGCGCACGCCAAGCCCGGCGCCGGAGGCGTCGAAATCCAGCCCCAGCGCCTTGGTGAACGCCGCCTGCGGGTCGGCGACCAGCGTCACGCCCGCCGCTTCGGCGCCGGTGGCCTCGCCCCACGCCTTCATCACGAACGGATCGTTGACCGAGACGCAGACGATCTTTTCCACGCCCTTGGCCTTCAGCGCGGCGACATTGTTGACGAAGCTGGGCATGTGCCTGGCGTGGCAGGTCGGCGTGTAGGCGCCGGGCACCGCGAACAGCGCCACCTTGGCCGCGCCGAACAGGTCGGCGGCGGCGACATCGGCGGGGCCTGCGTCGCCGAGGGCCTTGAAGGTGGCGGAGGGGAGCGTGTCGCCGATCTTGATGGTCATGGGAAAAATCCTTGGCTTGCCGGGCGCGCCGTCAGCCGCGCGCAGCCGGGATATAACCGACGCAGGCGCGCGCGTCACCCCGCGCGATTGCGGCGTGATCGTGGCTTAACCCTTTCTGTCGGCTTTTCAAGGTCTTGGCCGGTCACATTGTTTTCAGATCACGCGGCCTTCACGGCGGCGCGCGCGGGCTATCTGTGCGCTGCCGGCCAAGACAGCCGGTCGCATGACATCGATGACAGGAGAGACGCCATGCTTCGCACCATCGTCGCCGCCACTTTCGGCCTCGGCCTGACCGCCTCGGTCGCCGCCGCCGCCGACAAGGACATCGTGGACACCGCCGTCGGCGCGGGTTCCTTCACCACGCTGGTCGCCGCCGTGCAGGCCGCAGGCCTTGTGGACACGCTGAAAGGCGACGGCCCGTTCACCGTTTTCGCGCCCACCGACGCCGCCTTCGCCGCGCTGCCGGAGGGCACGGTCGAGACGCTGCTCAAGCCCGAGAACAAGGATCAGCTTGTCGCGGTGCTGACCTATCACGTGCTGCCGGGCAAGGTGATGTCGGCCGACATCGCCGGTCAGACGCTGTCGCCCGCCACGGTGCAGGGATCGACGGTGGACATCGACGCCACCAGCGGCGTGACCATCGACGGCGCCACCGTGACCACCGCCGACATCGAGGCGTCGAACGGCGTGATCCATGTGATCGACGCGGTGATCCTGCCGAACTGAACCGCGCAAAGGGGTGCGGGAAAGGGGCCGAAAGGCCCCTTTTTCGCGCGCTATTCCGCCGCCGCCAGCGCCATTTCCAGATAGATCTCGCGCAGCCGCTTCGCCACCGGGCCGGGCTTGCCGTCGCCCAATCGTACGCCGTCGATCTTCACCACCGGCGTCACAAAGGCGGAGGCGGAGGTGTAGAACGCCTCCGCTGCGTCCTGCGCCTCGGCGATGGTGAACGGGCGCTCCTCCACCGCCATCTGCGCCTCCGCCGCCAGCCGCAGCACCGAGGCGCGGGTGATGCCGTGCAGGATGGCGTTGGAGAGCTGCCGGGTGACGATCACCCCCGCCTTGGTGACGATATAGGCGTTATTGGAGGTGCCCTCGGTCACGAACCCGTCCTCGACCATCCATGCGTCGTCGGCGCCCGCGTCCTTGGCGGCCTGCTTCATCATCGAGGGCGCCAGAAGCTGCACCGTCTTGATGTCGCGCCGTCCCCAGCGGATGTCGGGCGCGGAGATCACGCTGATGCCGTTGCGCGCCGGGGCCGTGTCGATCAGCGGGCGGCTTTGCGTGAACATCACCAGCGACGGCTCGGGATGCTTGGGAAACGCGAAGTCGCGGTCGGCGGCGCCGCGCGTGACCTGAAGATAGACCATGCCTTCATCGACGGCGTTGCGCGTCACAAGGTCCTGCATCAGCGCCGGAATCTCGGCCACCGGCGTCGGGCTGGCCATCTTCAGTTCGTCCAGCGAGCGTTGCAGCCGCTTCATGTGGCCGGCGTTCTCGACCAGCTTGCCGCGCAGCACCGGCGTCACCTCATAGACGCCGTCCGCGAACAGGAAGCCCCGGTCGAACACCGAGATCTTCGCGTCCTCCTCGGCGACGAAGGCGCCGTTGACGTAAACGATGCGGCTCATGTGTCTATCCCCACAGTTCGGGCGACGGCGGATGCGCGCCCCGGTCGTCGTAGATCAGCCCAAAGGCGCGGTCCTGCGTCAGCAGCAGCGGCCCGTCGAGGTCCACCACCTGCGCGCCCTGCGCCACGATCAGCGCGGGCGCCATCGCCAGCGAGGTCGCCAGCATGCAGCCCACCATCACCGCGAAACCCTGCGCCCGCGCCGCGTCGCGCAGGGCCAGCGCTTCGGTCAGCCCGCCGGTCTTGTCGAGCTTGATGTTGACCATGTCGTATTTGCCCGCCAGCCCGGCCAGCGAGGCGCGGTCGTGGCACGACTCGTCGGCGCAGACCGGCAGGGGCCGCGCCATGGTCGCCAGCCCCGCGTCGTCGCCCGCAGGCAGCGGCTGCTCGACCATGCGCACGCCAAGGCGAACCATCTGAGGCGCCAGCGCGGCGTAATCGGCGACGCGCCAGCCCTCGTTGGCGTCCACGATCAGCGCCGCGCCCGGCGCGCCTTCGCGCACCGCCGCCAGCCGCGCGAGATCTTCCGCGCCGTTCCCGCCCAGCTTGACCTTCAGCAGCGGGCGATGCGCGTTGGCGGCGGCCTTGGCGCGCATCGCCTCCGGCGCGTCGAGCGACAGGGTGAAGGCGGTGGGCAGGGGCTGCGGCGCGGGCAGGCCCGCCAGTTCCCACGCCCGCACGCCAGCGCGCCTGGCCTCCAGATCCCAGAACGCGCAGTCGAGCGCGTTGCGCGCGGCGCCCGCAGGCAGCGCGCTCTGCAGCGCGGCGCGGTCCAGCCCTTGCGCCAGCGCAGCCCGCAGGCCCTCGATCTGCGCCGTCACGCTGGCGACGCTTTCGCCATAGCGCGCGTAGGGCACGCATTCGCCCCGGCCCTGACGCGTCCCGTCGCTCAGCGTCGCCACCACCACCTCGGCATGGGTTCGCGCGCCGCGCGCGATGCGAAAGCCGCCCGCGATCTCGAAACGCGCCGCGACGACGCCGAGCGTCAGGCTCACCACAGCGCGTCCACCAGCGCGCCGACGCCCTGGCGCACCGGATCGACCGCCGGAAGCCCGGTCTGCGCCGCGATGCGCGTCAGCGTCGCCTCCGCCTCCGCCGCGCTCAGCGCATGGGTGTTGACCGAGACGCCGACAAAGATCGCCGCCGGATTGGTCAGCCGCGCCGCGCGCTGGCTGATCTCCATGGTCGCCTCCAGCGAGGGGATGGGATAGTGCGGCAGGCCGCGCATGTGGGTGCGGGTCGGCTCGTGGCACAGCACCAGCGCATCGGGCTGGGCGCCGTGGATCAGCCCCATGGTCACGCCCGCGAACGACGGGTGCATGAGCGATCCCTGGCCCTCGATCACATCCCAGTGGTCGGGGTCGGCGTCGGGGGTAATCGCCTCAACCGCGCCCGAAATGAAGTCGGCGACCACCGCATCCAGCGGCACGCCCGCGCCGGTGATCAGGATCCCGGTCTGGCCGGTGGCGCGGAAGGTCGCGGGCCGTCCGCGCGCGCGCATCGCCGCCTCGATGGCCAGCGCGGTGTACATCTTGCCGCAGGAACAGTCGGTCCCGACCGGCAGCAGCCGCTTGCCGCTGCGCTTGATCCCGGCGCCGATGGGATAGGCGCGATCGGGAACCCGCACGTCGTGCAGCGTGCGGCCCAGGCGCGCGGCTGTCTCGGCAAGCTCGGGCACGTCGGCGAGGCGGTTGTGCAGCCCCGCCGCGAGGTCCATCCCCGCCTCCAGCGCCGCCTTGAGCACGGCGATCCACCCAGGCGCGATCACCCCGCCCCGGTTGGCGACGCCCACCACCAGCGTCCGCGCTCCCCCCGCCGCCGCCTGCGCCACGGTCATGTCGGTCAGGCCGCAATCGGCCTGACAGCCGTCCATGCGCAGCTGTCCGACGCAGTTTTCCGGGCGCCATTGCTTCACGCCGAGCGCGACCTTGGCGGCCAGCATGTCGGGCGCGTCGCCCAGAAACAGCAGATAGGGGGTCTGAAGGCTCATCGCGCTCTCCGTCGCGCGCCGCAGTGAACGCCGGGGCGCATCGCGCAATGTTCACCACCGCGCGCGCCTCAGTGCAAGACCGGTTACGCCGCGCCGCAGCATCGCGGGCGGGCGCGCGCGACGCCCCGGCCGCCCAGGGCGGCGCAGTGAAAACGCCCGTCTTAGGCGGCGCGCGCAGGCTCCGGCTCGGCGCGCGGCGCGGCGAGGCGCGCCAGCGTGGCGTCGCCGCCCACCTCCTCGGGCGTCGCGCACAGGCCGACCCGCCGCGCCCAGCCGCCCAGGCGCGGGTTTGCGGTCAGCACCGTGAACGGGATCGCCAGCGCCAGCCCCGCCAGCACCGGCGCCGCCCAGGGCGCGGCATGGGGCGCCCAGGCGATGACCGCCGCCGACAGGCCGAGCCCCATCAGCGTTTGCGGCCACATGGCGCGCGCCGCCTGCGCCCAGCTGACCCGCGTCAGGTCGCGTTGCTGGCC
>CAZRFB010000095.1:0-3363 GCA_964599185.1 uncultured Rhodobacterales bacterium
GGCGGCGGTGGCGGCGGGCATGGCGCCGCTGGCGGTGGGCACGCAGACCGGCGGCTCGGTGATCCGCCCCGCCGCCTATTGCGGCGTGGTGGGGTTCAAGCCCAGCTTCGGCGCCATCGGGCGCAGCGGCGTGCTGACGCAGTCGCCGACGCTCGACACCGTGGGCGTGTTCGCCGCCGATCTCACCGGCGCGGCGCTGCTCGCCGACGCGCTGTTCGGCCATGACCCCGGCGACCCCGCCACCGCGCCCGCCGCGCCGCCGCGCCTGCTGGAGACTGCGCTCAGCGACGCGCCGGTGACGCCCGCCTTCGCCTTTGTGCGGCCGCCGCAATGGGCGCTGGCCGACGCCGACACCCAAGACGCCTTCGCGGAGTTGGCCGCGCTGCTCGGCGACGCCTGCGACAGCGTGGACCTGCCCGCGCCCTTCGCCGAAGCGGCGCCGCTGCGCGAGACGATCAACGCCGCCGAGATGGCGAAGTGCTATCACCGCTACGCCGCGCGCGGACGCGCGACGCTGAGCCCGATCATCACCGAATTTCTCGAACGCGGCGAGGCGACGCTGGCGAAGGACTATCTCGCGGCGCTCGACTGGCGCGCGGTGCTGAACGCCGGGCTGGACCAGATCTGGCGCCGCTACGACGCGATCCTGACCCCCGCGACGCCGACCCCGGCGCCGGAGGGCTTCGCGTCCACCGGCCCGGCGATCTTCAACGGGCTGTGGACGTTCTGCGGAACGCCTTCGGTCACGCTGCCGCTGCTGGAGGCGGGGAACGGGATGCCGATCGGCGTTCAGCTTGTGGGACGGCGCGGCGACGACGCGCGGCTGCTGCGCACCGCGCGCTGGCTGACGGCGCGGCTTGCGGCTCAGGCGGAGGGATGAGGCGATGACAGACAAGCTGATCGGCGTGTTCGCGCTGGCGGTGCTGGGCGGATTTCTGGGCATTCTGCTGAGCTTCGTGCCGCGGGTCGATCTGATGGCTGTGGTGGCGCTGTGCTTCGGGCTGGCGGCGGCCGATCTGTTTCTGACGCTGAAGCGCGGGAAATAGACCCGGGCGCAGCTTGCGGGGCGGCGCCCGCGCGGCTAGGGTCCGCGCCCAATCCTCCATCGCGCGAAAGCCCCGAGCATGACCGACGACCCCGACTTCTCCACCACCACCGTCGCCGCCGGCCAGTTGCTGGCCATCATCGAGCGCATCGAGCGGCTGGAGGAGGAGAAAAAGGAAGTCACCGAGCAGATCAAGGAAGTCTATGCCGAGGCGAAGGGCAACGGCTTTGACGTCAAGACCTTGCGCAAGGTGATCGCGCTGCGCCGCAAGGACCCTGAGGAGCGCAGCGAGGAGGAGGCGATGCTTGACCTCTACCTGCACGCGCTGGGCATGGCGCCGGAGGCCTGAGCCTCACACGGCGCCGTCGCCGCCGCTGATCCCGAGATCGGCCAGCTTGCGATAGAGCGTCGAGCGCCCGATCCCCAGCCGCCGCGCGGCCTCCGCCATCCGCCCGCCGCAGCGCGCCAGCACCAGCCGGATATGCGCGGCCTCTACTTCCGACAACGTCGGCAAGGCGCCGTCGTGCGGGCCCTCATGAGTCGCGCCCTGAGTCGCGCCCTGAGTCGCGCCATGAACAGCGGCGGGCGGCGCGGGGGCGGGCAGATGCTCCGGGCGCAGCGGGCCGCCGTCGGCCAGCACCAGCGCGCGGTGCAGCGCATTCTCCAGTTCGCGCACGTTGCCCGGCCAGGGCGCGGCCTCCAGCACCCGCGCCGCCTCGGGCGTCAGGCGCGGCTGGGCGCCGTCGGGCGCCAGCCGCGCCAGCAACCGCAGCGCCAGCGGCGCGATGTCCTCGCGCCGGACGCGCAGCGGCGGGATGCGCACCGGAAAGGCGCTGACGCGATAGAACAGATCCTCGCGAAACCGCCCCTCAGCCACCTCGCGGCGCAGGTCGCGGTTGGTGGCGGCGAGCAGGCGGATGTTGACGCGGCGCGGCTGCGCGGCGCCCAGCGGATCGACCTCGCCCTCCTGCACCGCGCGCAGCAGCTTGACTTGCGCCGACAGCGGCAACTCGCCGATCTCGTCGAGAAACAGCACGCCGCCGTCGGCTTCGACGAATTTCCCCGCCCGCCGCTCGACCGCGCCGGTGAAGGCGCCGCGTTCGTGGCCGAACAGGATCGACTCGACCAGCGATTCGGGCAGCGCGCCACAGTTTACCGCCACGAACGGCGCATGGGCGCGCGCCGAGTCGGCGTGGACGGCGCGGGCGAACACCTCCTTGCCGACGCCGCTTTCACCCTCGAACAGCACCGCGATCTCCGACGCCGCCGCGCGCCGCGCCAGCGCCACGGCGGCGCGGGCGGCGGCGCTTTCGGCGACAAGACCGCGCAGGGCCGCGCCCGGCGCGGGCGCCACGCCGCCCGCCGCCGCCGGATCGTGCTGTTTCGGCCGTGCGATCATGCGCCGCTCCCCCGCCCTGCGTCCGCGTGAAACTAGCGGCGCAGAACGTTAAAATCCCTTCCATATCGCGACCGCCCGTCTTGACTGTTGTCATTGTGCGACGCCGCGCTCAAACTGCATCTTCGTTCGCGCAGCGCGCGCTTTGAGTAATTGTGATCGCGCAGCATTCGTGTCAGACACAAGGCAAGGTCCGGCCTTCGGGCCGACGAGGGATTGAAATAAGGGGCCGCGCGTTCGACGCGGAACCGTAACCTGAACGGAGAAGAGGGATGAATACTGTTTCCCGCGCTATTCTCGCCGTCGCGGCGCTTTCGGCGGCCGGCTGCACCACCAACCTGCCCGGCGGCTCGCTCGCCAAGACCTTCGGCGCCGAGAGCTTTCTCGCGTCCGAAATCGGCGGGTCGGACTTCAACGCCAACCTGGCGCGCAGCTACCAGAACCTGGCCGCCTACAACGCCAACACCGACGTGAACTGGCTCGACACCACGGTTTACATGGGCCGCTCCGACGCCGCCGCCGCCGGTTCGCCCCTGCCGCTCTATGAGCCGGCCGATTTCGGCGTCAACGGCGATCTGACCGCCCTGCGCGCCCAGACCATCGCCGCCGTGGGCGAATATGCCTCGGTGCGTCCGGCCGAGTGCGCCGAGATGTACGCCAACTACGACTTCCTGGTCGAGCAGACCTATCAGGCGCCGGGCACCAAGCCCGAGAACGCCCGCGCCAAGTTTGACGCGTCCTACAGCGCCTGCGTCGGCGTGCAGGTCAGCGACATGACGGTGTACTTCGGCTTCAACCGCGCCGACCTTGACGCCGCCGCGCGCGGCGTGGTCGATGAGGTCGCCTCCGCCGTCGCGTCCGCCGCCTCGGCGATCTCGGTCGTCGGCCACACCGACACCGTGGGTTCGCAGGGCTACAACCA
>CAZRFB010000096.1:0-1732 GCA_964599185.1 uncultured Rhodobacterales bacterium
GACTGGCGCGCCGACCCCGCCGCGCTGTGGCCTGAGGCGCGGTCGGTGATCATGCTGGCCGAACCCTATCCGCCGCAGGCCGACTCGATGGCCGCGCTGAGCACGCCGGATCGCGCCGCGATCTCGGTCTATGCGCAGGGCGCGGACTATCACGACGTGGTCAAGCGGCGGCTCAAGCGGCTGGGGCGCTGGCTGGTTGAGCAAACGGCTTGCGAGATCAAGGTGTTCGTGGACACCGCCCCGGTGATGGAGAAGCCGCTTGCGCAGGCGGCGGGTCTGGGCTGGCAGGGCCGCCACACCAACCTTGTCTCGCGCGATCTCGGCTCGTGGTTCTTTCTCGGCGCGATCTTCACCACGCTGCCGCTGGCGCCATACGCCGCCCACGCCGACCGCTGCGGCTCGTGCCGGGCGTGTCTCGACATCTGCCCCACGGCGGCGTTTCCCGCCTCCGGCGTTCTGGATGCGCGGCGCTGCATCTCGTATCTGACCATCGAGCTGAAAGGCCCGATCCCGCGCCCGATGCGCCCGCTGATCGGCAACCGCATCTATGGCTGCGACGATTGCCTTGCGGTCTGTCCGTGGAACAAGTTCGCCGGGGCCGCGCGTGAGATCGCCTATGCGCCGCGCCCGGAACTCTCCCGCCCCCGGCTGCGCGACCTTGCGGCGCTGGACGACGCGGGTTTTCGCGAAGTGTTCGCAGGCTCGCCGATCAAGCGGATCGGGCGCGCGCGTTTCCTGCGCAACGTGCTGATCGCCATCGGCAACACGCGCGACGCCCGCCTTGCCGACGCCGCGCGCGCCCGGCTGGACGACGCCGCGCCGCTGGTGCGCGGCGCGGCGGTGTGGGCGCTGGGGCGGCTGATCGGCGCAGCGGCGTTGCGGCGCGAGGCGCGCGCCGACGCCGATGCGACGGTGGCCGAAGAATGGGCCGCCGCTACACGTTCAGCAGCAGATGCTCCCGCTCCCACGCCGAGATGACCTGCTGATAGGCCTCGTGCTCGGCGGCCTTCACCTCCAGAAACACTGTCACGAACGTGTCGCCCAGCGCCTCGCGCAGCGCGGAGGATCGGCGCAGCGCAGTCAGCGCGTCGAGCAGGTGGCGCGGCAGGCGCTGGCTTTTCACCGAATAGGCGTTCTTCTCCAGCGGCGCGGTCGGCTCCAGCCCTTCGACCATGCCGATGTAGCCGCAGACCAGCGACGCGGCGAACGCCAGATAGGGATTGGCGTCGGCGCCGGGGATGCGGTTCTCGACGCGGCGCGAATGCGGGCGCGAGGCGGGCACGCGCAGGCCCACGGTGCGGTTCTCGCGCCCCCAGTGGGTGTTGATCGGCGCGGCGTAGTCCTTGACCAGACGGCGGTAGCTGTTGACGTTCGGCCCCAGCAGCGGCATCGCGTCGTGCAGGTGGCGCTGCATCCCGGCGATGTGGCTGCGAAACAGCGGCGTGTCCTCGCCCTCGGGCGTCGAGAACAGGTTCTCGCCGGTCGCAAGGCTCACCACGCTCTGGTGGATGTGCATCGCCGAGCCGGGCTCGTGCTGGTGCGGCTTGGCCATGAAGGTGGCGTAGATGTCGTGCTTCAGCGCCGCCTGCCGCACGGTGCGCTTGAACATGAACACCTGATCGGCCAGCCACAGCGGGTCGCCGTGGATGAAGTTGATCTCGACCTGCGCGGCGCCCGATTCGTGGATCAGCGTATCGACGTCGAGGCCCTGCGCCTCGCACCAGTCATACAT
>CAZRFB010000097.1:0-2110 GCA_964599185.1 uncultured Rhodobacterales bacterium
ATGGGCGCGACGGATGTCGAGCGGCAAAAGCCCAACGTGTTCCGCATGAAGCTGCTGGGCGCCGAGGTGATCCCGGTCACGTCGGGGCGCGCCACGCTGAAGGACGCGATGAACGAGGCGCTGCGCGACTGGGTGACCAACGTCGCCGACACCTTCTACTGCATCGGCACCGTGGCCGGGCCGCATCCCTATCCCGCGATGGTGCGCGACTTCCAGTCGATCATCGGGCGCGAGGCGCGCGAGCAGATTCTGGAGCGCGAGGGGCGGCTGCCCGATACGCTGGTGGCCTGCATCGGCGGCGGCTCGAACGCCATGGGGTTGTTCCACCCGTTCCTCGACGACAAGGACGTGCGCATCATCGGCGTCGAAGCGGGCGGCCACGGCGTGGACGACCGCATGGAGCACGCCGCCTCGCTGACCGGCGGGCGGCCCGGCGTGCTGCACGGCAACCGCACCTATCTGTTGCAGGACGCCGACGGCCAGATCCTTGAAGGCCATTCGATCTCCGCCGGGCTGGACTATCCCGGCATCGGGCCGGAGCATTCCTGGCTGCACGACATCGGCCGCGTCGAGTATGTCTCGGCGACCGATGTCGAGGCGCTGGCGGCGTTTCAGCTCTGCTGCCGGACCGAAGGCATCATCCCCGCCCTTGAACCCAGCCACGCGCTGGCGCATGTAGCGCGCCTTGCGCCGACGCTGCCGAACGATCACCTGATGATCCTGAACATGTGCGGGCGCGGCGACAAGGACATCTTCACCGTGGCCGAGGCGCTCGGCGGCGATCTGTGACACCCCCGCGCGCGCGCCGCGCGCAACCTGAACTGGAGGGCCCAGAGTGGCCGACTTTACCCCGGGCGATGTGGTCGTCCTGAAATCCGGCTCGATGCGGATGCTTGTGGAGCGGATCGAGGGCGACGATGTCGCCGTGGTCTGGGCCAACGACGGCGGCATCGGGCGCGACATGCTGCCCGCCTTTGCGCTGAACAAGTGGGAGGATCGCGGCCCCAGCGAGCATCGCGGCCCGCCGCGCGACGCCCGCCCGCCGCGCCCGTTCGGCGGTGACCGGCCCGGCGGCGGCAAGCCCTATGGCCCCAAGCCTGCGTTCGGCGACAGGGCTGGCGGTGATCGCGCCGGCGGTGATCGCGCGGGCGGCGACAAGTTCGGCGGCAAGCCCGGCATGGATGGCAAGCCGCGCCAGAAGAACTTTTACCGCAAGGACAGCTGAGCCGCTTGCAGCCCGGCCTTAACGGAGCGCGCCCATGCCCGTCGTCTCGACCGAAGTGCTGGAGGTCCTGCAAAGTCTGGGCCTCGACGACGATCGCGCGCTGCAGGCGGCAAAGGCCGTGGGCGACGCGCAATCGGCGGTCAACGACGCCACCCACGCCGAAGTGGGCAAGCTGCGCGCCGCCATCGGCAGGCTGCACGACGGGCTGACCGCGGAGCTTGAGGCCGCGCGCGCCGAGTCGCAGGCCTGGGCGGAAAGGCGCGCCGCGCAGGAGGCCGAATTCGCCGCGCTGGCGCGTGAGCACCGCGCCGCCTTCGCCGAGCAGCGCAAGGCGGCGGCGGCGGCGGAAGCCGCGCACAAAAAGGCCCAGACCGAGGTTTCCGAGGCGCTGGGCACGTTCAAATGGCTGCTGGTGGCGCTGGTGGCGCTCAACCTCGCCGCCGTCGTCGTCGCTCTGGTGGTGTGAGATCCGATGTCCCGACTGACCGACCGTTTCGATGCGCTCAAGGCTGAAAACCGCGCCGCCTTCGTCGCCTATGTCATGGCGGGCGATCCCGACCACGACACCGCGCTTGAAATCGTCAAGGGCCTGCCCGGCGCGGGCGTCGATGTGATCGAACTGGGCCTGCCGTTCACCGATCCGATGGCTGACGGCCCGGCGATTCAGGCGGCGGGGCAGCGGTCGCTGGCGCATGGCGGCTCGCTGGCGCGCACGCTGGAGACGGCGCGGGCGTTCCGCGAGACCGACGACAAGACCCCCATCGTGCTGATGGGCTATTACAACCCGATCTATGCGCGCGGCGTGCCGCGCTTTCTTGAGGAGGCGCTTGCGGCGGGCGTCGATGGGCTGATCGTGGTCGATCTGCCGCCCGAGGAGGACGAGGA
>CAZRFB010000098.1:0-6778 GCA_964599185.1 uncultured Rhodobacterales bacterium
CCGCCGCCTGATCGAGGGGATCGGCGCCGAGGTCAACATGGTGTTCCCGCTCGGCAGCCACCTCGCCGACGTGCCCCGGCTGGCGATGGCGGAGGTCAACGTCTGCCTCTACCGCGAATTCGGGCGGCAGTTGTGCGAGACTCTGGAGCGGCCCTACCTGCAGGCGCCGATCGGCATCGAGAGCACCACGCTGTTCCTGCGCAAGCTGGGCGAGCTGACGGGCCTTGACCCCGAGCCGTTCATCGAGCGCGAGAAGCACACCACCATCAAGCCGGTGTGGGATCTGTGGCGCTCGGTGACGCAGGATTTCTTTGGCACCGCCAGCTTCGGCATCGTCGCCACCGAGACCTATGCGCGCGGCGTGCGCAACTTTCTTGAGACCGACATGGGCCTGCCCTGCGCCTTCGCCTTCCAGCGCAGCGCCGGGGTCAAGCCCGACAACGCCGCTGTCCGCGCCGCGATCAAGGCGACGCCGCCGCTGGTGCTGTTCGGCAGCTACAACGAGCGGATGTATGCGGCGGAAGCGGGGGGGCGGAGCATGTATGTCCCCGCCTCGTTCCCCGGCGCGATCATCCGCCGCCACACCGGCACGCCCTTCATGGGCTATGCCGGCGCGACCTACCTGATTCAGGAGGTGTGCAATGCGCTGTTCGACGCGCTGTTCGCCATCCTGCCGCTGGGGACCGAGCTTGACCGCGTGGACCCCACCCCGACCCGCGGCCGCGCCGAGCTGCCCTGGGAGCCGGAGGCGAAAGCCGCCTTCGACCGGATCGTCGAGACCCATCCCGTGCTCACCCGCATCTCCGCCGCCAAAGCCTTGCGCGACGCGGCGGAGCGGGGCGCGCGGGCGCGGGGCGAGACGCGCGTGACCGTGGCGCGGGTGACCGCGCTTGAGGACCAACCGGCCTGACAAGGGCCGCATGAGAGGAGAGCCGTCATGGCTGACATCGCGAGACCGCACCACACCGAGCTGCGCCAGCGCGACCGGCTCGAATTCCACATTCTTCTGGGGGCGTTGTTCACGCTTTTCCTGGTTGTGGCGCTGGCCGGGCGGCTGTTGCCGCAGGCGTGGCGGCCGCTGCGCAGCCGGGGAAAATCGGTGATCGGCGAGGCCCGCGAGGCCGCCAACACCCTCGCGCCGTTCGCGTTCATGCGCTGAGCGGCATCGAAATTCGCGGGCGGGCGAAAGTCCTTCCGCGATCCCTCGGCGGTGAACCGCCCAGGGGCCCTGCCGCGCGGGTGATGCGCGGCGTCGGCCCTAGTGGCCATTCAGTCGGAGGCTTTTCATGGCTGACGAACATACGTCCTTGTCGGGATTGACCGACGCGGAGGCCCGCGAGCTGCACGAAATCTACATGAAGGGTTTCGTGCTGTTCACCGGCGTCGCGGTGGTCGCCCACTTCCTGGTGTGGCTGTGGCGCCCGTGGCTTGCGGGTCCGCAGGGCTTCACCGCGTCCCTGCACGACGCCGCGTCCATGCTCACGATGCTGAGCTGAAAGGGAACCGAAAATGGAAAAGTTCTACAAGATCTGGCTCGTTTTCGATCCCCGCCGCGTGTTCGTGGCGCAGGCGGTGTTCCTGTTCTCGCTCGCCGTGCTGATCCACTTCGTGCTGCTGAGCACGGACCGGTTCAACTGGCTCGAAGGCAACCCGGTGGCGAGCCTCGACCCGGCGACGCTGGCGACCTTCGCTCAGACGCTGATCGGCTGAGCCGACACGCTGATCGGCTGAGCCGATACGCAAAGCTGCGGGCGGGGCCGCGCCCCGCCCGCCGCGACCCTGAAGCGGCGCCGTTTCCGGTCTCCGGAGACGGCCTGCGGCCCTGAGCGACCGATCGGAGGAAAAACACATGGCCTTGCTCAGCTTTGAGAGAAAATACCGCGTCCGTGGCGGGACGTTGATCGGTGGCGACCTGTTCGATTTCTGGGTCGGGCCGCTCTACGTCGGATTCTTCGGAGTCACCACGATCTTCTTCAGTTTCGTCGGGGTTGGGCTGATCCTCTGGGGGGCCGCGCTGGGCCACGACGGGGTGCAGACCTGGAACCCCTGGATGATCAACATCGCCCCGCCCGACATCAGCTACGGGCTGGCGTTTGCGCCGTTGCGCGACGGCGGCATCTGGCAACTCGTCACCTTCTGCGCCATCGGCGCCTTCGTGAGCTGGGCGCTGCGCGAAGTCGAGATCTGCCGCAAGCTCGGCATGGGCTATCACGTGCCGGTCGCGTTCGGCGTGGCGATCTTCGCCTATGTGACGCTGGTGGTGATCCGGCCGTTCCTGCTGGGGGCCTGGGGACACGGCTTTCCCTACGGCATCTTCAGCCACCTCGATTGGGTGTCGAACGTCGGCTATCAGTATCTGCACTTCCACTACAACCCGGCGCACATGATCGCGGTCAGCTTCTTCTTCGTGACCGCCATCGCGCTCGGCTTTCACGGCTCGCTCGTGCTGTCGGCCGTCAACCCGCAGAAGGGCGACTCGGTCAAGCAGGCCGAGCATGAGGACACGTTCTTCCGTGACTTCATCGGCTACTCGGTCGGCACGCTCGGCATCCACCGCGTCGGGCTGATCCTGGCGCTGAACGCCGGGTTCTGGAGCGCGATCTGCATCGTGATCAGTGGCCCGCTCTGGACCAAATCCTGGCCCGAGTGGTGGAACTGGTGGCTCGACCTGCCGATCTGGCCGGCCAACTTCTGATCGGGGACGGGAAAAATGGCAGAGTATCAGAACATATTCACCGCCGTGCAGGTGAGAGGGCCGCTGGAGCTTGGCGCCCACTCCACCGACATGGAATACCGGGCGGGAAAGCCGTTCCTGTCGTGGCTGGTCGGCAAGATCGGCTACGCCCAGTTCGGGCCGATCCACCTGGGCTATATGGGGGTGCTGACCATCGTCAGCTTCACCCTGTGGCTCAACATCATCGGGCTGAACATGCTGGCCTCGGTGGGCTGGAACCCCATCGAATTCATCCGGCAGCTGTTCTGGCTGGCGCTTGAGCCGCCGAACGCGAAATACGGCCTGTCGCTGTTCATCCCGCTCAACGAGGGCGGCTGGTACATGATCGCCAGCTTCTTCTTCCTGATCGGGCTGATCAGCTTCTGGATCCGGGTCTATCAGCGCGCGTTGGCGCTGGGCATGGGCACCCATGTCGCCTGGGGCATCGCGGCGGGGTTCTGGCTGATCCTGGTGCTGGGCCTGTTCCGGCCGATCGCCATGGGCAGCTGGGCCGAGATGGTGCCCTACGGCATCTTCCCGCACCTCGACTGGACCACGGCGTTCTCGCTGAAATACGGCAACCTGTTCTACAACCCTTTCCACGCGCTCTCGATCACCTTCCTCTACGGCTCGGCGCTGCTGTTCGCGATGCACGGCGGCACCATCCTGGCGGTCGGGCATCTGGGCGGCGAGCGCGAGATCGACCAGATCGTCGATCGCGGCACGGCCTCGGAGCGCGCTGCGCTGTTCTGGCGCTGGACCATGGGCTTCAACGCCTCGATGGAGTCGATCCATCGCTGGGCGTGGTGGTTCGCCGTGCTAACTCCCATCACCGGCGGGATCGGCATCCTGCTGACCGGGACGGTGGTGGACAACTGGTATCTCTGGGCGGTCGAACACAGCTACGCCCCGGCCTATCCGCAGGTCTATGACCCGATCGCGGTCGATCCTGCCGCCATGGGAGGCAACTGATGAGCGAGGAAAATCCGGGCTTCTGGGAGCGGGCGACCAAGCAGCCCTTCGTCGAGTGGTTCCCGACCAAGATCGTGGTGATCACCCTTGTCGGCTTCGCCATCGCCTTCGCCTATGGCCCGCTCGGCCTGCCGCTCAAATCCGAAAAGACCCAGGTCGGCTTTCGCGGCACGGGCATGGTCGAGCTGACCGAGCGCAGCGCCTACAAGGCGGTGCTCGCCTCGGTCGAGGCGATCCCGGAGAGCGACGAGCCGATCGAGTTCGTCGAGGGCGACCCGCTCGCCCGCGACGTCTATGAGAACGTGCCGGTGCTGGGCCATCTCAGCGCCGACAACTTCAACCGGGTGATGGCGGCGATCACCGAATGGGTGTCGCCCGATCAGGGCTGCGCCTATTGTCATGGCGAGGACGGCAACTTCGCCAGCGATGCGCTCTACACCAAGGTCGTGTCGCGCCGCATGATCCAGATGACGCAGACGGTCAACTCCCAGTGGCAGGACCACGTCAAGCTGACCGGCGTGACCTGCTACACCTGCCATCGCGGCCAGAACGTGCCGGGCGCGATCTGGTTCGACGAGACGCCGGTGCAGGCCGGGATGCTGGGCTGGCGCAACGGCCAGAACGTCTCCAGCCCCCGCGTCGCCAGCGCCTCGCTGCCCAGCGGCGGCTTCGAGAAATATCTGGTGGGCGACGCCAACATCCGGGTGATCTCGGGGCAGACGAACAGCGACGCCACCGGCATGAACATCAAGGACGCCGAGCATACCTTCGGCCTGATGATCCACATGTCCACCAGCCTGGGCGTGAACTGCGCCAACTGCCACAACACCCGGTCGATGAACGTGTGGGAGCAGGGCCCGCCGCAGCGCACCACCGCCTGGTATGGCATCCGCATGGTGCGCGAACTCAACAACGCCTATCTCAACCCGCTGCAGCCGGTTTATCCGCCGCATCGTCTCGGGCCGACCGGCGACGCGCCCAAGGCCAACTGCGCCACCTGTCACCGGGGCGTGAACAAGCCGCTGATGGGAACGCCGATGCTGGTGAACTATCCCGAACTCGCGGCGCCCGCGCCGGAGCAGCAGGCGCTGGCCAACTGACGCCAGCCAGCCTTGCGCCGCAATCCGCCGCCCCGGTTCGCCGGGGCGGCTTTTTTGTGCGCGTCACGATGTGTCGCGGCGACGGCGCGTGGCGAAATCTTCTTGCGCCCAGTTGCGCAGTGGCTAGTGTGCGGTGCAACATCGCTTTGACGACTCACACCGGAGACCGGCCATGACCCCGCGCGACAAACCCTGGCTGTTCCGCACCTATGCGGGCCATTCCACGGCGCAGAAGTCCAACGCGCTCTATCGCGGCAATCTGGCCAAGGGGCAGACCGGGCTTTCGGTGGCGTTCGATCTGCCGACCCAGACCGGCTATGACAGCGACCATGTGCTGGCGAAGGGCGAGGTCGGCAAGGTCGGCGTGCCGGTCTCGCATCTGGGCGACATGCGGATGCTGTTCGACCAGATCCCGCTCGACCAGATGAACACCTCGATGACCATCAACGCCACCGCCGCGTGGCTGCTGGCGCTGTATGTGGCGGTCGCCGAGGAGCAGGGCGCCGACCTCAGCCAGCTTCAGGGCACGGTGCAGAACGACATCATCAAGGAATATCTCTCGCGCGGCACCTATGTCTTTCCGCCTGAGCCGTCCCTGCGGCTGATCGCCGACATCGCCGCGTGGTGCTACACCGAGGTTCCCAAGTGGAACCCGATGAACGTGTGCAGCTACCACCTGCAGGAGGCCGGCGCGACGCCGGAGCAGGAACTGGCCTTCGCGCTGGTCACCGCCATCGCGGTGCTCGACACGGTGAAGGCGCAGGGCGAGGTGGCCGAGGCCGACTTCCCCGAGATGGTCAGCCGCATCAGCTTTTTCGTCAACGCCGGCATCCGGTTCGTCACCGAGCTGTGCAAGATGCGCGCCTTCGTCGATCTGTGGGACGAGATCTGCGAGACGCGCTACGGCGTGACCGACCCGAAGCTGCGCCGCTTCCGCTACGGCGTGCAGGTCAACAGCCTGGGGTTGACCGAGCAGCAGCCCGAGAACAACGTCTATCGCATCCTGATCGAGATGATGGCGGTCACGCTGTCAAAACGCGCCCGCGCCCGCGCGGTGCAGCTTCCCGCCTGGAACGAGGCGCTGGGCCTGCCGCGCCCGTGGGATCAGCAATGGTCGCTGCGGATGCAGCAGGTGCTGGCGCTGGAGACCGACCTGCTGGAATACGACGACCTGTTCGACGGCAACCCGGCGGTTGAGGCGAAGGTCGCCGCGCTGAAGGACGGCGCGCGGGCGGAGCTGGCGCGCATCGACGCGATGGGCGGGGCGGTGGCTTCCATCGACTACATGAAGGGCCGTCTGGTCGAGAGCAACGCCGCGCGGCTGAAGGGCATCGAGAGCGGCGAGACGGTGGTGGTCGGCGTCAACCGCTACACCACCACCGAGCCAAGCCCGCTGACGGCGGGCGAGGGCGCGATCATGGTGGTCGATCCGGCGGTGGAGGCCGATCAGGTGGCGCGGCTTGAGGCCTGGCGCGCCGGTCGCGACGCGGACGCGGCGGCGGCGGCGCTGGAGGCGCTGAAGGCGGCGGCGCGCGAGGGGCGCAACATCATGCCGCCGTCGATCGCGGCGGCGAAGGCGGGGGTGACCACCGGCGAATGGGGCGCGGCGATGCGCGAGGCGTTCGGTGAATACCGCGCCCCCACCGGCGTCGCCAAGGCGGCGGCGGCGGGCGCCGAGGGGCTGGAGAGCTTGCGCGCCGAGGTCGAGGCGGTGTCGGCGCGGCTGGGGCGGCGGTTGAAATTCCTGGTCGGCAAGCCGGGGCTGGACGGCCACTCCAACGGCGCCGAGCAGATCGCGGTGCGCGCGCGCGACAGCGGCATGGAGGTGGTCTATGAGGGCATCCGCCTGACGCCCGCGCAGATCGTCAACGCCGCGCTGGAGGAGTCGGTGCATGTGGTCGGCCTGTCGATCCTCAGCGGCTCGCACCTGCCGCTGATCAAGGAGGTGATGGACCGGATGCGCGCGGCGGGGCTGGACGACGTGCCGGTGGTG
>CAZRFB010000099.1:0-2871 GCA_964599185.1 uncultured Rhodobacterales bacterium
GGGCGCGCCGCCCCGGCTCTTGCGCCGGGGCGGCTCAGGCGTCGTGGCGCCTCCCGGTCAGGCCCCGGCGCCGGGCGCGGCTGAAGCGGCTGCGCGAGGCCCCGGCGCGGGGTCCGGGGCTGGGGCGTGGCCGAGGCTGACTGAGACCGGGGCTGCGGTTGCGCGGCGTTGGCTGCGCGGCGTTGGCGGCGCCAGCCTCCGGCGCCGGGCGGCGTCGCGCCGGTTCAGCTTGCGGCGGCGATGGCGAGGAAATCGGCGGCCTTGAGGCTGGCGCCGCCGATCAGCGCGCCATCGACGCCGCGCACCTGCATGATCTCGCCCGCGTTCTCGGGCTTGACCGATCCGCCATAGAGCACCCGGACGCCCGTGCCCTGCACCACGCCCAGATGCGCGCGCAGCGTCTCGCGGATATGGCCATGCATCTCCTCGATCTGCGCCAGCGTCGGCGTGCGCCCGGCGCCGATCGCCCAGACCGGCTCATAGGCGATCACCGTGGTGTCGGCGGTGGCGGTCTCGGGGACCGAGCCGATCAGGCCGGCCGCCACCACGTCGAGCATGGCGCCCGCGTCGCGCTGCGCCTCGGTCTCGCCGACGCAGATCACCGCCGTCATCCCGGCGCGCCAGGCGGCCTCGGCCTTGTCGCGCACCAGCGCGTCGGTCTCGGCATGGTCGGCGCGGCGCTCGGAATGGCCGACGATCACCGCGCGCGCGCCCGCGTCGCGCAGCATCTCGGCCGATATGTCGCCGGTATGGGCGCCCGCAGCCTTCGGGTGGCAATCCTGCCCGCCGATCATCAGCGCCGAGCCCGCCGCGCGGGTGGAGAACAGCCCGATCAGCGTCGCGGGCGGACAGAGCAAAAGGTCGCAGGCCGCGTCGGGGGCCGCCTCGATCACGCGGTCAAGCTCCGCGACGGCGGCGCGCAGGCCGTTCATCTTCCAGTTGCCTGCGATCAGCTTGCGGCGGGTCATGCGCGGGGCTCCGTCCTGCGTTGGGTCAGACGAAATGCCTACACCAGCGCCGGGCTGATTGGCCAGCCGGTCAGCCGTCGGCGAACTTGATTGATTCGCCGCAGCCGCAGCTTTCGACCACGTTGGGATTGCGGAACACGAAGCCGCTCTCCAGCAGCGATGTCGCATAGTCGATCTCGGAGCCGAACAGGAACATCTGCGCCATGGGCGGAATCAGCACGCGGGCGCCGTCCTGCTCCACCACCGCGTCATGCGGCTGAACCTCGGTGGCGTGCTCCATGGTGTATTCCATGCCGGCGCAGCCGCCCTTCTTGACGCCGATCTTCAGCCCCTTGACCTCGCCGCCGGCCATCAGCGCGCAGATGCGCTTCACGGCGGCGGGGGTGAGGGTGACCGGGGGCTTGCCGGGAATGCCGAACATGGCGCGCGCTCCTTACATGAACCCGAGTTCGAGGCGGGCTTCGTCGGACAGCTTGTCCATGCCCCACGGCGGCTCCCACACCAGCTCGACATTGACGGTTTTCACGCCGGGCAGCGGCTCGATGGCCTCGGCCACCCAGCCGGGCATCTCACCCGCCACCGGGCAGCCGGGCGCGGTGAGGGTCATCTGGATCTCGACGTTGTTCTCATCGTCGATGCCGATGCGATAGACGAGGCCGAGGTCGTAGATGTTCACCGGAATCTCGGGATCGTGCACCGTGCGGCACGCCTCCACCACGCTGTCGTAGAGCGGGTGATCCGTGGATGAGTCTGCGATCAGCGGGGCGCCGTCCATCATGTCCAACCCTTTCACTCAGTCTCTCGACCATATATGGCTCTCGCAGCTTTTGCAAAGGATGGCGACGCCCCCGTGTTCCGCTTCTCAGTCTCCGCCGCCGACGGCGCCGCGCGCACCGGGGTGATCGCCACGCCGCGCGGCGACATCCGCACCCCCGCTTTCATGCCGGTCGGCACCGCCGCCACCGTGAAGGGGATGCTGCCCGAAAGCGTGCGCGCCACCGGGGCCGACATCGTGCTCGGCAACACCTATCACCTGATGCTGCGCCCCGGCGCGGAGCGGATGGCGCGGCTGGGCGGCCTGCACCGCTTCATGAACTGGCCGCGCCCGATCCTGACCGATTCGGGGGGCTTTCAGGTGATGAGCCTCACCGGCCTGCGCAAGATGAGCGAGGAGGGCGTGCGATTCGCCAGCCATATCGACGGCTCGACGCACATGCTCACGCCGGAGCGGTCGATGGAGATCCAGCGCCTGCTCGGCTCCGACATCGTGATGAGCTTCGACGAATGCACGCCGTTTCCGGCGGAGGAGGCGGTCGCCGCCGCGTCGATGCGGCTGTCGATGCGCTGGGCGCAGCGGTCGCGCGACGCCTTTGGCGACCGGCCCGGCCATGCGCTGTTCGGCATCCAGCAGGGATCGGTGTTCCGCGCCCTGCGCGAGGAGAGCGCGGAAAAGCTGCGCGCCATCGGCTTTGACGGCTACGCCATCGGCGGGCTGGCGGTGGGCGAGGGGCAGGAGGCGATGTTCGGCGTGCTTGACCATGCGACCGGCCTGCTGCCGCCTGACAAGCCGCGCTATCTGATGGGCGTCGGCACGCCGTCCGACATCGTCGGCGCGGTGCGGCGCGGGGTGGACATGTTCGACTGCGTGATGCCGACGCGCTCAGGCCGCACCGGGCTGGCGCACACGCGCTTCGGTCCGGTCAAGATCAAGAACGCGCGCCATGCCGACGACCCGCGCCCGATCGACCCGGACTGCGCCTGCCCGTGCTGCACGGGCTATTCGCGCGCCTATCTGCACCATGTGTTCAAGGCGGGCGAGATGATCTGCGCCATGCTGCTGACATGGCATAACCTGCACTACTATCAGGAGCTGATGCAGGGCCTGCGCGCGGCCATCGCGGCG
>CAZRFB010000100.1:0-5382 GCA_964599185.1 uncultured Rhodobacterales bacterium
CGCCGCAGTCCATCTCCTTGTCCGCCGCAGCGGCCAACGGCCCGCGCGTCAGTTTATCCGGTCGGCGATCTCGCCGCCCGCCACCGCGCCCAGCACCGCGCCCGCGCCGGTGGCGAGCACCCGCCCCGTGCCGCCGCCGAAGGTCGAGCCGACCACGGCGCCGGTCACGCCGCCCACAACCTGCCCGGTGCGGCGCTGCGCCTCGGGGCTTTGCCCCTCGCAAGCCGCCAGCGTCAGCGCGGCGGCGCCAAGAAAGATCAATCGCGTCATGCTGCGCGTCATCGCGTCGTCTCCCTCACTTGCCCAGCGTCGCTTCGAACGCGCTCAGCTCGTCGAGCGAGATCGCGCCGTCGCGGTTCGTGTCGATCTCGAAGAACAGGATCATGCGTTCGGCCACCGCCTCGCCCAGCGACACCATGCCGTCGCCGTCGCGGTCCGCCGCCGCGAAGCGCGCGGCGTCCACCTTCGGCACGTCGGCCTGGCTGACCTTGCCGTCGCGGTTCTGATCGACCGAGGCGTAAAGGCCGACGAAATGCGCGACGTATTCGTTGACATCGACATAGCCGTCGCCGTCGGCGTCCGCCGCCGCGAAGGCCGCCTGAAGCCGGGTGTCCGGCGCCTGCGCCATCGCGGCGGCGGCGAAGCCCGCCGCCAGCGCCGCGCCGAATATCGTGACGTGACGTGCTCTCATGGTGAGCGTCTCCCCTATGTATCTCCACACCGTGCCTGTCGGCCCGACGCCGCGCAAGGGGGCGCCGCGCCGTGCGTGACAGCGCCCCGGCCGCCGCCTAGGGTGCCGCCATGATGACGCCCGACGTCCCGCTCTCCCGCCCCATCCTGCGCGATCCCATCGCCGCGCGCCTGCTCGGCGCGCTGGCGGCGCTGGTGCTGGCCTTCGTCGCGCTGGGGGCGCTGGCGCTGTGGGGCGCGCGCGAGACGACGCGCGAGATCGTGCGCGCCGAAGCCAGCCTCAACCGACTGGAGAACGTGCGCGCCATGGAGGCCGCGTTCAACCGCTACCTGCTGCGCGAGATCGGGCGGCGGCTGGACGGCGAGACCGATGCGGCGGAATCGCAGGAGGCCGCCGTGCTGCGCGGCGCGTTGCGGCTTTACCGCCGCGCGGTGGCCGAGCGCATCGCCGCCGCCCGCCCCGCCGAGATCGGCGCCGCGCGCGCGGAGCTGATCCGCGCGCGCAGCCTGATGTCGCTGTTCGAGGCGATCGAGACCGAGTCGATGCTCGACCGCAGCGGCGGCGGCGCGGCGCGCGGGTATCTGGCGCGCATCGCGGGCGAACGCGACGGCGTGTTCCGCAGCATCGTCTCGGAGGCGCTGGAGGCCGAACGGGCCGAGGCGGCGGAGGCCTACGCCGCGCTCGAAGCCCTGCGCCGGACGCTCGCCCTGGGCGGGGCGGGGCTGGCGCTGGCGGTCCTGTCTGCGGCGACGCTGTTCGGCGCGCTGTTCTATCGCGGGCTGATGCGGCCGATCCGGGGTCTGGCGGCGGTCGCCGAGGCGTTCGGCGCCGGCGCCCGCGACGCCCGCGCGCCGCGCGATCTGCCCGGCGCGTTCAGCGCGCTGGCGCAGCGCTTCAACGCCATGGCGGACCGCATCGGCTCGGAGCGCGAACGTCTGGAGCGGCAGGTCGCCGCGCGCACCGCCGCGCTGGAGCGCGCGAACGCGGAGCTGACGCGGGTGGACGCGACGCGGCGGCGGTTCTTCGCCAACGTCAGCCACGAATTGCGCACCCCGGTCACGGTGCTGCTGGGCGAGGCGCAGGTGGCGCTGCGCGCCCCCGGCGAGGCGCCCGCCTTGCGCGGCGCGCTCGAGCGGATCGCGGCCTCGGGCGGCTATCTGCGGCGCAGGCTGGACGATCTGATGAGTCTCGCGCGCTCGGAGGACGGCGCGCTGACGCTGACCTTTGCCGCCGTGGAGCTGAACGGCGTGGTGGGCGCGGCGGTCGATGCGGCGCGCGGCTATGCGCAGGCCAGCGAGATCGCGCTCGACTTCACCCCCGCGCCGCAGACGGTGGCGGCGCGGGGAGACGCGGGCGCGCTGCGGCAGGCGGCGCTGGCGCTGATCGACAACGCGGTGAAATTCTCGCCGCCGGGCGGGCGCGTGGCGGTGCGCGTCACGCAGGCGCCGCCGGGCTTTTGCGTCGCCGATCAGGGGCCGGGGTTCGGCGACGCGGATGTGGCGGCGCTGTTCGAGCCTTACGCGCAGGCGGCGGACGGGCGGCGCGCGGGCGGCGCCGGGCTGGGGCTGGCGATCGTGCGCTGGATCGCCGAGCAGCACGGCGGCGCGGTGCGCGCTCAGAACCGCTCCGAGGGCGGCGCGCTGATGCGCTTCACGCTGGGAGAGACGCAATGCCCGACGCCATGCCCGACGCTGTGAAGGACGGCGCGATGACGTTGCTGCTGGTGGAGGACGACACCGGCATCGGGCGGCTGCTGGAGCGGGGCCTGAGCGCGGAGGGCTACGCCGTGACCTGGGCGCGCGACCTGCGCGCCGCCGCCGACAGCGCGCGCGTCGCGCCGCCCGATCTGGTGGTGCTCGACCGGATGCTGCCCGACGGCGACGGCGCCGCCTTCTGCGCCGCGCTGCGCCGCGCCGGGACCATGGCGCCGGTGCTGATGCTGACCGCGCGTGAGACGCTGGAGGACAAGCTGCGCGGTTTCGACGCGGGCGCCGACGACTACCTCACCAAGCCGTTCGAGTTCGAGGAGTTGCTGGCGCGGCTCGCGGCGCTGCGTCGCAGGCGTCCGGCGCGGGTTGCGGAGATCAGGCTCGACGCCGAGACCCGGTCGGTGTTCGCCGGACAGCGCCGCGTGCGGCTGACGCCGCGCGAATGGCCGCTGATGGTCTATCTGGCCGACAATCCCGACCGCCCGGTCAGCCGTGAGGAGCTGATCGCCCGCGCCTGGGGCCGCGCCGGGCAGGTGACCGAGAACAGCGTCGATGTCTATGTCGGCTATCTGCGGCGCAAGCTCACCGCGCTGGGGTCGGGCGCGCGAATCGAGACGGTGCGGGGATTGGGCTTTATGTTTTCGCCGTGATGTGAACACTGACGCTTAATTCATAAGGCGAGTCGCGCCACCGGCGGCATGGCTTGCGCGGCGTCGCCGACAGGGACTCTGAGAGGAAGCTGACCATGGCGGAGAATCATTCGACACTGACGCTGGGCGTCGCGATCGCGGCGGCCCTGGTCGTCGGCGCGGCGCTGGGCGCGCGCAGCGGCGACAAGATCGCGCTGGCGTCCAAGCGCCTTGAGGCGCAGATCGCCGAGCAGGCGGCGGCGGTGGATGCGCGCTTCGCCGCGCTGGGCGCCGAAGCCGCGCCCGCCGATGCCGCGACCGCCGATGCCGCGACCGCCGAAGCGCCGCAGGCTGAGGACCCGCGCGTCGAGGCGCTGGGCGCCCGCATCGACGCGCTCGACGCGCAGGCCGCGACGCTGGGCGGGCAGCTTGCGCGCGTCGCCGTGATCGACGACCGCGTGACGGTGCTGGCGGAGCAGATGGCGGTGATGGTCAGCCAGCTTCAGGCGCTGACCGACGCCGCCGCCGACACGCCCGCCGCCGACACGCCCGCCGCCGAGACGCCCGCCGCCGAGAGCGCCGCTCCCGCCCCCGCCGCTTCGGCCGCTGCGGCGCCCGCGGCGCCCTCCCCGGACGACGTGACGCTGTCGGTGGGGCAGACCGCCACGTTCGGCGAGACCCCGGTGTTCCTGTCGCGCGTCGATGTCGCGGCGCGCGAGGCCTTTGTCGTGGTCGTGGGGCGCGGCCCGGCGAGCGTCGGCGACAGCGCCGGGGCGCTGGCGCTGGACGACGGCTGCGCGCTGCGCCTTGTCGAGGCGCGCGACCGCAGCGCCGTGCTGGCGCGGGTCTGCGCCCAGTAATCCCGCGCAGGCGGCGTTAGCCTCCATCGCGCCCGGCGCAGGCCGGGCGCAGCTTTTTGTTACGCTAAGGACCGCCCGCATGAGCCTCTCCGATGCTGAACTGGCCCGCTATCAGGACTGGGTCGGACGCGAGGCGCGGGACGCCTGCGTGATCGCGCCGGAAAGTTGCGACCTGATGGCCGCGACGCTCGACCGCGACGATCCGCCCGCGCGATCCGGCGACCCGCTGCCGGTGATGTGGAGCTGGATGGGCTTTCGCCCCCATGCGCGGCGCAGCCGCATCGGACCGGACGGCCACCCCGCGCGCGGCGACTTCCTGCCGCCGGTCGCCCTGCCGCGCCGCATGTTCGGCGGCGCGCGCTATCGCTTTCTGGCGCCGCTGCCCTGCGGGGCGGAGATCACCCGCGTGCAGCGCGTCGCCTCGGTCGCGCCCAAGCGCGGCGCCGCCGGGCTGATGGTGCTGGTGACGGTGGCGCAGCGATTCGTGGTGGAAGGCGTGACGCGGATGGAGGAGGAGCAGGACATCGTCTATCGCGAGGCCGCCGCGCCGGGCGAAGCGCCGCCTGCGCCGGGCGCGCCGAAGCCCGCGCCTCAGGCCCCGTGGTCGGAGCGCTACGACCCCGATCCGGTGACGCTGTTTCGCTATTCCGCGCTGACCTTCAACGGCCACCGCATCCACTATGACCGTCGCTATGTCACCGAGGAGGAGGGTTATCCCGGTCTGGTGGTGCACGGGCCGCTGACCGCGACGCTGCTGGCCGACCTCTGCCGCCGCCACGCGGGCCGCACGCTGTTCGCCACCTGGGCGTTCCGCGCGCGCAAGCCGCTGTTCGACATCAACCCGATCCAGCTGACCGGAACGCCGTCGGACGACGGCAAGTCGGTCGAACTGGGCGCCTACGATCCGGAGGGCGATCTGTGCATGTCGGCCACGGCGACGTTCGAGACGGCGATTTGAGAGAGCCTGACCTGACGCCAATCCCGGTATGGATTGGTATCCCCTAGGGGACTCGAACCCCTGTTCCCACCGTGAGAGGGTGGTGTCCTAGGCCACTAGACGAAGGGGACCCGGTCAGTGAGAGGGGTCATAGTGCGCGCGGGCGTGGCCTGTCAAGCGGCGGCGGCGCGCATTTGGCGGCTTTTACGGTTCGCGGGCGATCCGCACCGTGCGGATCAGCGCGCCGGAGGCCGCGTCGTAGAGATGCAGCCGCTCCGCGCCCTCCGCGTCGCGGGTGACGAGGATCAGCGCGCCCTGCGCCGCCCCCGCCGCGACGATCGCCTCGCCCTCGGGGGCGGCGATGCTGTCGGCGGCGACGGCGCGCAGGTCGAAACGCGGCGTCAGCGGCTGGCCGAGGCGGATGACAAGCGTCGCGGCGACCACGAGCACGCCGATGATCGCCGACATGGTGAGCAGCGTCACCAGACGGCGCAGCGCGCGGATGCGCGGCGGTTCGGGAAAATCCTCGTCCCCCGGCGGCGGGCCGGGGGGCGGG
>CAZRFB010000101.1:0-10147 GCA_964599185.1 uncultured Rhodobacterales bacterium
GACGCGCTGGTGGGCGGCCTGCGCGCCCACGGCCACCGCGACGCCCGCGCGCTGGAGGGGCCGGAGGCGCTGGCCGGTCTGGTGCGGGCCGAGGCGCATCCGGGCGACATGGTGGTGTGCCTGGGCGCGGGCACCATCACCGCATGGGCCAACGCGCTGCCCGGCGAGCTGGCGCGGCTGGGGTGACGGGGCTGGCATGACGGCGCGCCCCCTCTCCCCGACCCTCTCCCTTGTCTGGGGAGAGGGGGCGCTCACGGCGTCGCCTGCGCGTCATCGCTCAGCCGGTCGCCGTCGGCGGGCCTTGCGCCTCCTCCCCCCTTGTGGGGGCGCGTCGGGGTGGCGGGGCGGCGCGGCTACCGAGACCGCGCCGCCGCACGGCGCCGCCGTGCTCTCCCCAATGCTCTCCCTTGGTGGGGGAGAGCAGGCGACACCGGCGCCGTCTGCGCGTCCCTCGAAGGCCGGGCGCCGTCCGCGCGCCTTGCGCCCCCTCTCCCCTCGGGGAGAGGGTCGGGGTGAGGGGCGCGCCGCCCGATCGGCGCGCCGCCGATGACCGCCCTGCTGCACGGCGCCGCGCTCCTCTCCCGCCTGCCCCGCGCGCGCGGAACCCTCACGCCGATGCGCCCGCTGGATGAGCTCACCTGGCTGCGGGTCGGCGGCCCGGCGGAGGTGCTGTTCCAGCCCGAGGACGCCGACGACCTGTCGCAATTTCTCGCCGCGCTGGCGCCAGACATTCCGGTGACCATTCTCGGCGTCGGCTCGAACCTGATCGTGCGCGACGGCGGCGTGCCGGGGGTGTCGATCCGGCTGGGGCGCGGCTTCGGCGCGGTGCGGCGCGAGGGCGCGACCGGCCTGCGGGCGGGCGCCGCCGTGCTGGACGCGCACCTGGCCAAGGCCGCCGCCACCTACGGGATCGCGGGGCTGGAGTTCCTGCGCACCATCCCCGGCGCGCTGGGCGGCGCGGTGCGGATGAACGCGGGCTGCTATGGCGCCTATATCGCCGACGTGTTCACCGGCGCGCTCGCCATCGACCGCAAGGGCCGCCGCCACGCGCTCGGCCCCGACGACATGGGCTTCGGCTATCGCGCCTGCGGCCTGCCCGACGACCTGATCTTCATCGAGGCGAGCGTGGAGGGCCGCCCCGACGCGCCCGACGCGATCCTCGCGCGGATGGCGGCGCTGTTGAAAAAGCGCGCCGAGACGCAGCCGGTGCGCGCGCGCACGGCGGGTTCGACGTTCCGCAACCCCGCGGGCCATTCCTCGACCGGCGCGGCGGGCGAGGACCACGCGCTGAAGGCCTGGACGCTGATCGACCGGGCCGGATGCCGCGGGCTTCAACTGGGCGGCGCGCAGATGTCGCCGATGCACCCGAACTTTCTGGTCAACACCGGCGGCGCCACCGCCGACGATTTAGAAAAACTTGGCGAATTGGTGCGTGTTAGGGTTTTGGAAACCACGGGCGTTCAGTTACTGTGGGAAGTCAAACGGATCGGAATCAATCCGGCCGAATAGAATCGCCCGCACGAACGGGCGGACGGAATCGAGGCTGGGCATGTCGAGCAGGACGCCCCGCATCGCCGTGCTGAAGGGCGGCTGGTCGGCCGAACGCGAAGTCTCGCTCGCGTCGGGCCGAGAGTGCGCCGCAGCCTTGCGCGCTGCGGGCTATGACGTGGTGGAGATCGACGCCGGACGCGACCTTGCGGCGCGGCTGAGCGCGCTTGCGCCCGATGTCGCGTTCAATGCGCTGCATGGCCGTTGGGGCGAGGACGGCTGCGTGCAGGGCCTGCTTGAGGTGCTGGGCCTGCCCTACACCCATTCCGGCGTGCTGGCCTCCGCGCTCGCCATGGACAAGATCCGCGCCAAGGACGCCTTCGCCGCCGCAGGGCTGCCGGTGGCGGCGGGGCGGCTGGCCACGCGCGCCGAGATCGCGGCGGGCCACCCGATGCCGCCGCCCTATGTGGTAAAGCCCAGCAACGAAGGCTCCTCGGTGGGCGTGCATCTGGTGATGGCGGGCGCCAACGGCCCGGCGCGGCTGGGGCCGGACGCGCCCGAGACGCTGATGGTCGAGGCGTTCGCGCCGGGGCGCGAGCTGACCGTCGCGGTGATGGGCGACCGGGCGCTGACAGTGACCGACATCATCGCCGAGGGCTGGTACGACTACGACGCGAAATACCGCCCCGGCGGCTCGCGCCACGTCTGCCCCGCCGACATCCCGGCGACCGTGTTCGACGCCTGCCTCGATCAGGCGCTGCGGGCGCACCGCGCGGTGGGCGCGCGCGGCCTCAGCCGCACCGATTTCCGCTGGGACGAGGCGCGCGGGCCGGACGGGCTGATCGTGCTGGAGATCAACACCCAGCCCGGCATGACGCCGACCTCGCTGGCGCCGGAGCAGGCCGCCGCCGTGGGCATGTCCTTTCCCGAAATGTGCCGCTGGATGGTGGAGGACGCCTCATGCGGGCGCTAGGGCCGGAAAGCCGCCAGCCCCGAGGGGCGGCGCATGGCGGGGCGGCATATGGCGGGGCGGCGCGCGGCGTCTCTGGCGGGGCGCTGTGGCGCTATCGCCTCGCGCGGCTGTGGCGGCGGCGCACGCTCCGGCGCGCGGTGCTGGTGCAGGGGCCTGCGCTGGCGCTGGCCGCCATAGCGGCGATGCTCGCCTCCGATCCGGCGGTGCACGCGGCGCTGGCCGACAAGGCGCAGGCGGTGCGCGCGGCGCTGACCGCGCGGCCCGAATTCGCGATCCGGCGCATCGAGATCGAAGGCGCCTCGCCCGGCGTGCGCGCCGAGATCCTCGCCAGCCTCACCGACGCCATGGGCGCCTCGTCGCTGAACCTCGACGCGAACGCCGTGCGCAGGCGCGTCGAGAGCCTCGGCTGGGTCGCCAGCGCGCGGGTCTCGCTGGAGGCGCCCGAGGCGCTGCGCGTGGCGGTGGTCGAGCGCGCGGCGGCGGCGGTGTGGCGCATCGACGGCGAGCCGGTGCTGATCGACCGCGCGGGCGTGGTGATCGAACCCGCGTTCCGCCGCGCCGACCACCCCGACCTGCCGCTGGTCGCGGGCGAGGGCGCCAATGCGGCGGTGGCCGAGGCGCTGACGGTGCTGGACGCGGCCGGGCCGCTCGCCCCGCGCATCCGCGGGCTGGTGCGGGTGGGCGCGCGGCGCTGGGACGTGGTGCTGACGGGTGTGACGCGTGAGGAGGATGACGACGTGACCCTGCGATTGCCAGCCGAGAACGCCGCCGCCGCCATGGCGCGCGCCGCCGCGCTCCAGAGCGACCACGCTTTGTTCGACCGCGACATCCGCGCCGTCGATCTGCGCCTGCCCGACCGCCCGACCGTGCGCCTGACGCCGCGCGCGCTGACGCGTCTGGCGGCGCTGCGGGGGGATTCGGCGTGAGCGGGACGTTGACCGGCCTGCGCGCGATGCGCGAACGGCTGCGCGCGGCGCTGCGGCGCGGACTGGTGGCGGTGCTGGACGTGGGGTCCAGCAAGACCACCTGTTTCATCCTGGGCGTGGACGCCGAGCGGCTGGCCCGCGCGCAGGCCCAGGGCGCCCGCCACGACGCTTACGGCGCGCTGCGCATCGTCGGCCCCGGCCTCACGCAAACGCACGGCGTCAAGCTGGGCGAGGTGGTGGACATGGAGGCCGTGTGCCGCACCATCCGCCAGGCGCTGGAGATCGCGGAGAAGGCGGCCGGAGAGCGCGTCGATCAGGTCATCGTGGCGCTGTCCGGCGCGCGGCCGCTCAGCGGCGCGGCGCATGGCGCGGCGCTGCTGGAGGGGCTGGAGGTCAACCGCCGAGACATCGCCCGCGCGCTGGCCGCCGCGCGCATCGGGCGCGACGAGGGGCGCGAACTGCTGCACGCCCAGCCGGTGAATTTCGCGCTCGACGGCGTGACCGGCCTCGCCGACCCGCGCGGCATGACCGGATCGCGGCTCGCCGCCGATCTGCACGTGATGACGGTCGCCTCCGGCCCGCTGCGCAACCTCGCCCACTGCGTGCGTCGCTGCGATCTGGAGCTGGCGGGCGTGGTGGCGGCCCCCTATGCGGCGGGGCTGTCGAGCCTGGTGGAGGACGAGCAGAAGCTGGGCGCCGCCTGCATCGACATGGGCGCGGGCGCAACCGGGATCTCGGTGTTCCTGCGCGGCCACCTGATCCACGCCGACAGCGCGCGCATCGGCGGCGACCACATCACCCTCGACATCGCCAACGGCCTGTCGATGCCCAGCGCGGCCGCCGAGCGGATCAAGACGCTGCACGGCGGCGCGGTGGCCACCGGTCAGGACGACCGCGAGCTGATCGAGGCGCCGCAGCTGGGCGGGAGCGGCCCCGGCGAGCGCCGCCGCATCAGCCGCGCCGCGCTGATCGGCGTGATCCGGCCCCGGCTTGAGGAGACACTGGAGACGGTGCGCGACCGGCTGCGCGCGGCGGGGTTCGAGCATCTGCCGGGCCGCCGCATCGTGCTGACCGGCGGCGCCGCGCAGCTGCCGGGGCTGGAGGAGGCCGCGCAGCGCATCCTCGGCCGCCGCACCCGCGTCGGGCGGCCGATGCGGGTGGCGGGCCTGCCGCAAAACGCCTCCGGCCCTGCTTTCGCCACGGCGGTGGGCTTGTGTCTCTACGCCGCAGGGCCGCAGGACGAGCTTTGGGACTTCGAGACGCCGCTGGCGGTCTCGGGCCGGGGCCGCGCCGCGCGGGCGGTGCGGTGGTTTCGTGAAAACTGGTGAAAGCGGATGAAACCCGCGTGAACTTCGTGTAACGTCGCCGACAAGAACCAAAAAACCACCGATTGAGCAGCAGCAAACAACAGGCGGAACCCCAATGGCTTTGATTCTGAAGTCGCCCGAGGCGCAGGACCTTCGGCCCCGCATCACCGTTTTCGGCGTCGGCGGCGCCGGCGGCAACGCGGTCAACAACATGATCGAAAAGGCGCTTGAGGGCGCCGAATTCGTGGTGGCCAACACCGACGCGCAGGCGCTTCAGCAGAACCGCTCGTCGCGCAAGCTTCAGCTCGGCGCCCACGTCACGCAAGGCCTGGGCGCGGGCGCCAAGCCCGGCGTCGGCGCGCAGGCGGCGGAGGAGAGCCTCGAGGAGATCGTGGACTGCCTCGCGGGCAGCCACATGTGCTTCATCACCGCCGGCATGGGCGGCGGCACCGGCACCGGCGCGGCGCCGGTGATCGCGCGCGCGGCGCGCGAGATGGGCATCCTGACGGTCGGCGTCGTCACCAAGCCGTTCCAGTTCGAGGGCGCCAAGCGCATGGCGCAGGCCGAGGCCGGCATCGACCAGCTTCAGCAGGTGGTGGACACGCTCATCATCATCCCCAACCAGAACCTGTTCCGCATCGCCAATGAGCGCACGACCTTCGCCGAGGCGTTCATGATGGCCGACGACGTGCTCTATCAGGGCGTCAAGGGCGTGACCGACCTGATGGTGCGCCCCGGCCTGATCAACCTCGATTTCGCCGACGTGCGCTCGGTGATGGACGAGATGGGCAAGGCGATGATGGGCACCGGCGAGGCCTCCGGCGAGACCCGCGCCGTGGACGCCGCCGAGAAGGCGATCGCCAACCCGCTGCTCGACGAAGTGTCGCTGAAGGGCGCGCGCGGCGTGCTGATCAACATCACCGGCGGCTATGACCTGACGCTGTTCGAGCTCGACGAGGCCGCCAACCGCATCCGCGCCGAGGTGGACCCCGACGCCAACATCATCGTCGGCTCGACGCTCGACCCCGAGATGTCGGGCGCGATGCGCGTCTCGGTGGTGGCCACCGGCATCGACGTCGCCGCCGGGGCGCAGCGCCCGCAGGCGGAGGCGCCCGCCGCCCGCGCCGAGCCCGAGCCGCAGCAGACGCGCCAGCCCGAGCCGGTCCGCGTCGTCGCCCGCGCCGCGCAACCCGCGCCCGCCCCGCGCGTGGCGCACGCCGCGCCCCAGTTCGCGCCGCAGCCGGTCGCCCAGCCAGCGCCGCAGTTTGCGCCGCAGCCCGCGTCGCAGCCGGTCGCCCAGCCTGCGGCCCGGCAGACGGCGGCGGCGAACCTGTTCGCGACCGGCGGCGGCGGCGACGATTTCGGCCCCGCCGCGCTGTTCGACCTCGACGAAGGCTCGATCGCGCGCGCGCCGGAGCCGGAGCTGAAGCGCGACCATCCCTTCGTGCCGCACGCGGCGGATGCGGGCGAGACCATGCGCGCCCGCCCCGCCCCGCGCCCGGTTCCCGCGCCCGCCGCACCGCAGACGCCCGCGCACGCCGCTGAGGACGAGCGCCCCGCCCGCTTCGGCTTCAACAACCTCATCAACCGCATGACCGGCGGCGGCGCGCGGGAGAAGGAGCAGCCCTCCTTCATCGCCAAGCCCGGCGCCCGCCGCGAACCCGGCCCGGCGCAGCCGACCCGCGACGAGGAGGACATGCGCATGGAGGTGCCGGCCTTCCTGCGCCGTCAGGCGAACTGAGGCCGCCGGACCAGCCTTGCGCCGCCCCAGTTGGGGCGGCGTTTTCTTTTAAAGATCAATGTTTTGCCGTATTGTTTCAGCGCGTAACAATCATTGAATTGTGCATTGCGGCAGAAACCCTCACCTTATTTCAAACATCAAACAAGAAAAACCGGGGCAGTCGGACATGCAATCAACGCTGAGCAAATCGGTCTCCTTCACCGGCGTCGGCCTTCACGGCGGCAAGCCCGCGCGCATGGCGATCCGTCCGGCGCCGGCGGGCGCGGGCGTGTGGTTCTGCCGGGTGGACGTGAGCGACCGCGACCAGATGATCCCCGCGCGTTATGACGCGGTCAGCGACACGCGGCTCTGCACCGTGCTGGCGAACCCGGCGGGCGTCAGCGTCTCGACCGTCGAGCATGTGATGGCGGCGCTGGCGGGTTGCGGCGTGGACAACGCGCTGATCGACATCGACGGCCCGGAAATCCCGATCATGGACGGCAGCGCGCAGGTGTTCGTCGATGCGATCCAGACGGCGGGGCTGTCGTTCACCGACACGCCGCGCCGGGCGCTGCGCATCCTTTCGCCGGTGATGGTGGAGCGCGGCGACGCGCGCGCCGAACTGCACCCCGCCGACGCCTTCGCGATGGATTTCTCCATCGCCTTCGACGACGCCGCCATCGGCCGGCAGCGCCATGCGATGACGCTGGGCGCCGACGGCTTTGCGCGCGACCTCGCCGATTGCCGCACCTTCACCCGGCTGGCGGAGATCGAGCAGCTGCGCGCACACGGGCTGGCGCTGGGCGGCAGCCTCGACAACGCGGTGGTGGTGGACGGCGCGCGGGTGCTCAACCCCGGCGGCCTGCGCCGCCCCGACGAATTCGTGCGCCACAAGATGCTCGACGCGGTGGGCGATCTGGCGCTGGCGGGCGCGCCGATCATCGGGCGCTATGTCGGCGACAAGGCCGGCCACGCGCTGACCAACACGCTGTTGCGCGCGCTGTTCGCGCGCCCCGACGCATGGCGGTGGGAGCCTGCGGCGCCCCGCATCGACATGCCCGTCCACGCGGCGCGGCGCTATGCGGCGCAGCGGATCGCGGCGGAATGATCCTTCGCGCGCGCATGGCGGCAAGCCCGGCGCGCGCGGTTCAGAAGTGCGCGGCCCGCGCGCGGCCCATGTCGCGCGCCGCGATTATGTGCTAATCGGCCTCACGTTCGCTTCACGAGGTCGCCGATGCTCCGCTCCCGCCGCCTTCTGCTGATCCCCTTCGCCGCGCTGACGCTGCTCAGCGCCTGCAGCGCCGACCCCGACCCCGCGACGCTCGATGCGCGCCCCGTCGATGAAATCTTCGCGCAGGCCGACGCGCTGGCCGCCGACGGCGAGTATGCGGCGGCTGCGGAGGCCTATGACGAGGTCGAGCGGCTCTATCCCTACTCCGCGCGCGCCAAGACCGCGATGATGCGCTCGGCGCAGGCCTATTTCCGCGCGGGAGAGTTCAACCAGGCGCGGCTTGCGGCGGAGCGGTTCCTGAACTTCTATCCCGCCGACGTTCAGGCCCCCGAGGCGCAACTGCTGATCGCCGACAGCTATTACGACCAGATCGTCGATGTCGGCCGCGATCAGGGCAACACGCGCGAGGCGCTGACGGCGCTGCGCGAGACGGTCAACCGCTATCCGGGCACCGATCAGGCGCGCGCGGCGCAGCTAAAGCTCGACCTGACGCTCGATCATCTGGCGGGCAAGGAGATGGCGGTCGGCCGCTACTATCTCAAGCGCGAGCAGTATGTCGCCGCGATCAACCGCTTCCGCACCGTGATCGAGCAATACCAGACCACCAGCCACACGCCGGAGGCGCTGCACCGGCTGGTCGAGGCCTATATGGGTCTGGGCGTGGTGGACGAGGCGCAGACGGCGGCGGCGGTGCTGGGCTACAACTTCCCCGGCTCGGTCTGGTATGCGTCGAGCTATGACCTGCTGACCGGCTCGGATTTGGCGCCCAAGGAAAACTCCGACAGCTGGATCAGCCGCGCCTACCGGCAGGTCGTCAAGGGCGAGTGGCTCTAGCCGCCTCGCGATGCTGCGCAGCCTCTCCATCCGCGACATCGTGCTGATCGAGGCGCTGGACCTCGATCTGCGCCCCGGCCTCAACGTGCTGACCGGCGAGACCGGCGCGGGAAAGTCGATCCTGCTCGACGCGCTGGGGCTGGCGCTGGGCGCGCGCGGACGCGGCGACATGCTGCGCCCCGGCGCCGAGGCCGGATCGGTGACGGCCAGTTTCGATCTGGCGGCCGACCATCCCGCACGCGCGATCCTCGCCGACGCCGGGATCGCCGCCGACGACGAGCTGATCCTGCGCCGGGTGCTGACCGGCGACGGGCGCGCGCGCGGCTTCGTCAACGATCAGCGCGCCAGCGCCGAGACGTTGCGCGCGCTGGGCGCCGCGCTGGTCGAGGTGCACGGCCAGCACGACGACCGCGGCCTGCTCAACCCCGCCGGGCACCGCGCGCTGCTCGACGCCTTCGCCGGCGCCGACGCCGAGCGCGCCGCCGTGCGCGCGGCCTGGGGCGCGTGGCGGGCGGCGGCGGCCGCGCTGACCCAGGCCCAGACGCAGGCGGCGGAGGCCGCGCGCGAGGAGGATTTCCTGCGTCACGCCGTGGCCGAGCTGGCGGCGTTCGACCCGCAGCCGGGCGAGGACGCGGCGCTGGACGTGGCGCGGCGGCGGATGCAGGCGGCCAGCCGCATCGGCGAGGAGGTGGCGCGCGCGGCGCAGGAGATCGGCCCGCAGGGCGCGGAGGGCGCGCTGATCACGGCGGCGCGCAGGCTGGAGCGCGCGGCGGCGCAGGCCGAGGGCGCGCTCGACCCCGCGCTCGCCGCGCTGGAGCGCGCGATGACCGAACTGGGCGAGGCGCAGGACGGCGTGGCGCGCGCGCTGGAGGCGCTCGACGCCGACCCCGCCGCGCTGGAGCGGACCGAGGAGCGGCTGTTCGCGCTGCGGGCGCTGGCGCGCAAGCATCAGGTCGCGCCCGACGATCTGGCGGCGCTGGCGCACGATCTGGCGGCGCGGCTGGCGGCCATCGACGGCGGCGCGGCGCGGCTGGGCGCGCTGGCGCGGGAGGCGGACGCGGCGCGCGCCGCCTATGACGCCGCCGCCGCCGCGCTCGGCGCGAAACGCGCCGAAGCCGCGCGGCGGCTGGATCGCGCCGTCACTGCCGAACTGGCGCCGCTGAAGATGGAGCGCGCCGCGTTTCACACCGCGGTCGCGCCCGACGCGCCGGGGCCGGAGGGCGCCGACCGGGTGGCGTTCACCGTCGCCACCAACCCCGGCGCCCCCGCCGGCCCGATCGACCGCATCGCCTCGGGCGGCGAGCTGTCGCGCTTCCTGCTGGCGCTGAAGGTGTGCCTGTCGGCGCAGGCCGAGGGGCTGACGATGATCTTCGACGAGATCGACCGGGGCGTGGGCGGCGCCACCGCTGACGCGGTGGGCCGCAGGCTGGCGCGGCTCGCGCGGGCTGCGCAGGTGCTGGTCGTCACCCACAGCCCGCAGGTCGCCGCGCGCGGCGCCTGGCACTGGCGCATCGAGAAGGTGGTGGAGCGCGGCGCCGCGCGCACCCGCGTCGTCGCGCTGGATGCGGACGCCCGCACCGAGGAGATCGCGCGGATGCTGGCGGGCGAGACCGTCACGCCCGGCGCCCGCTCGGCGGCGGCGGCGCTGCTGGGGGGCTGAAGCGCCCC
>CAZRFB010000102.1:0-6954 GCA_964599185.1 uncultured Rhodobacterales bacterium
ACCGGGGTCTATCCGTTGCAGGCCGCGCTGGCGGCGCTGACCGATGGGCTGGCCCCTGCCGGGAAGCTGGCGGTGGCGAAACAGGTTCTGGCCGGTCTGCCGCCTTCCAACTGGTTTCTGCGCAACGATCTGCTGCGCGACCACCGCGACAGCGACGCGGGCCTGTATGATTTGCTGCTGCACGCGCGCGACCAGCCGTTCACGGCGGATGCGGTGATGGCGGCGGTGGCGGCGGCGGGCTTGAGCTTCGCCGGGTTCATCGAGCCTGCGCGCTATGCGCCGGAGACGTGGACGCAGGCGCCGATCCCCGACCTCGCGCCGCCCGCGCGCGCGGCGCTGGCCGAGCGGCTGGCGGGCGGGATCAAGGCGCATGTGTTCTACGCGGCGAAAGGGCCAGTGAAGCCCGTCGCGCCCGCCCCCCATCTGCGCCCGCGCCTGCGCGGCGCGACGGCGGCGCAGATGGCGGCCAATGCGGGCAAGCCGTTCACCTGGCGGCGCGACGGCGTGGCGCATCGGCTGACCCTGCCGCGCGAGGCGGCGGCGCTCGTGCGGCTGCTCGACGGGCGGCGGCGGCTGGGCGAGGTTGCGCAAGCCTTGCGGCTCGACTGGCTGGCGTTCGCGGCGCAGTTCGCGCCGATCCACCGCACGTTCAGCGGCCATGGCCTGTTGCTCTATTCCGAGCGATTCGCGTGACCGGCGCGCCCTACGCCCCGTTCATGGAGGCGCGCACCGCGCATCCGCCGGGCCTCATGCCGCTCGATCCCGCCGCATGGCTGACGTGCGACCCCGACTACGCCGCGCAGATGGCGGCGCGCGACGCGCTGCTGGCGGCGCCGGACCCCGAGGTGGTCGCCGCGCTGCCGGAAGCGGCGGCGGCGCTGGCGGAGTTGCGCGCGCTGCTGCTCGACGACCTGGCGGAGCGGCCCGAGTGGCGGATGGAGCGGGGCGCCTGCCGTCGCCCCGACGGCGCGCGGGTGGCGCTGGATCTGGACACGCTGACGCTCGCCGGGCGGCTTTGTCAGGAGGATTTTCTGCTGATGGCGCCGGGAGAGCCCGAGTTCCGGCTGGTGGCGGGGGTGTTGTGCTTTCCGTCGCGCTGGTCGCTGTCGGAAAAGCTGGGCCGCCCGCTGACCGCGATCCACGGCCCCGTGCCGATCTATGATGCGACCATGGCGCGCCGCGTCAACCGGGTGTTCGCGGCGCTGGCGCCGGAGCGCCCGCTGATGCGCGTCAACTGGCTGGTGGCGCCGACCGACCGGCTGCGGCTGGCGCAGCGCGAGGCGGAGAAGGCGCCGCACGGGGGGCGGGATGGGGGGCGTGATGGACGCTTCTGGCTGCGCACCGAGCGCCAGACGCTGCGCCGTCTGACCATAACCGGCGCGGTGGTGTTCACCGTCAAGACCACGCTGACGCCGCTGGCGGCGCTCACCCAGGCCCAGCGCGGCGCGCTGCGCGCCAGGCTGGCCGAATGGCCCGAGGCCGACATCGCCTATCGCGGCGGCGCCGCCCAGCACGCGGCGGCGCTGGCGGCGCTGGATTGGTGCGCGTAAACAGCAGGTTGCGCGCCTCAGCGCCGCGACCACTCCAGCCCCAGCAGCAGCGCGGCGCCGATGCGGGCCATGCGTTCCGGGTCGGCGGGCGGCGGCGCCGCGCGTTCCGGCGCCGCGCGGGGCGGCATGATCTCGCGGGCGACGACGCGCTCCATCGCGAGGTCGGTGAACGCCGCGACCGCAAGGGCCGAGGCGACGGCGGCGGCGCACAGCAGCGCGCGCGGAGCTGGGCAAGACATGGCGGGTTCTCCCATCGGGCGTTCTGCCGATGCCTCACGATGGCGCGAGAAGGTTTCGGGAAGGTTGCGACGCGCCCTGCGCCAAATGACGGCATCCTGCCGTCAGGATACGGCCTTCTGTCGGAAGCAATCCCGTTGACAAGCACTGACTTGTGCATACGCTGTAATACAGAGACTGCTTTCAAGGTCGATGGAACCGATGCCAACCGCCCCGTTCACCACCCGGATCGACGCTGATCTCAAGGCTGAACTGGAGGCCATCGCGCGCCATGAGGAGCGCAGCGCGTCCTACATGGCCAATCTGGCGATCCGGAACTTCGTGGAAGAACGCAAAGCCACCCGTGACCTCGTGGCGCTGGGACTGGAGATGGTCGAACACGGCGTCCCCGGCATACGCGAGGACGCCATCGAGGCATGGCTGACGGCTGACGAAGAACAGCCTTTTCCGGCGCCGCGCCCTTCGACCTGAACTGCGGCATGAACCTCGAATTCCTCGAGACCGCCCAACCCGGCCTGCGCTGGTTTCGCCGCTACTACACCGACAATCCACAGCTCAGGAAATCGGCGGCCTTCGCCGCGTTTCGCAAGGAGCGGAGCGTGATCGCGAAAAACCCTTTCGCCGGGCGCCCTTATGAGGGGATGGACACTGTCCCAGAATACCCGATCCAGGGCACGAACTTCTCGATCCTCTACACATTGGCGCGAGACACGATCTGGGTGATCGACATACGCGATGCGCGCGGTCTGCGCAGCGCAGCGGCATTGCGCCATTTCGCGCGCGCGCTTGCTGAGCGGATGCGCGGTCAGCCATGACAGCGCAAATCCAGTTGCGGAAAACATTGGTCAGCACAAGACAGACGATCCGCGCCGACGCCTCCCTTGCCGCCCCCCCTTGCCGGTGACGGCCGCAAGGCGCTACCTCCACAGCCATGACAGAAACGATCCACATCATCGGCGCGGGCATGGCGGGCGCCGAGGCCGCGTGGCAGGCGGCGCAGGCCGGCGCCCGCGTCGTCCTGCACGAGATGCGCCCCCACACCGGCACCGAGGCGCACCGCACCGGCGATTGCGCCGAACTGGTGTGCTCGAACTCGTTCCGCTCCGACGACGCCGCGACCAACGCCGTCGGCCTGCTGCACGCGGAGATGCGCCGCGCCGGCTCGCTGATCATGGCGATGGCCGACCGCCACAAGCTGCCCGCAGGCGGCGCGCTGGCGGTGGACCGCGACGCCTTTTCCGCCGCCGTCACCGCCGCCTTGCGCGCCCACCCCGGGATTGCGTTCGAGGCGGGCGAAGTGACTGCGCTGCCGCCGCCCGACTGGAAAAACGTGATCGTGGCCACCGGCCCGCTTACCTCGCCCGCGCTGGCGCAGGCGATCCGCGCGGCGACCGGCGAGGACGCGCTGGCGTTCTTCGACGCCATCGCCCCGATCGTGCATTTCGACAGCATCGACCTGGAAAAGGCGTGGTTTCAGAGCCGCTATGACAAGGGCGAGACCGAGGCCGACCGCACCGCCTATCTCAACTGCGCGATGGACGCAGGCCAATACGACGCCTTCATCGACGCGATCCTCGCCGCGCCGGTCTCAGACTTCAAGGACTGGGAGAAGGACACGCCCTATTTCGAGGGCTGTCTGCCGATCGAGGTGATGGCCGCGCGCGGGCGCGAGACGCTGCGCCACGGGCCGATGAAGCCGGTCGGGCTGACCAACCCGCACAACCCCACGGTCAAGGCGCACGCCATCGCGCAGCTGCGCCGCGACAACGCGCTGGGCACGCTCTACAACATCGTCGGCTTTCAGACCAAGATGAAGTATGCCGCGCAAGCCGATGTTCTGCGGCTGATTCCAGGGTTGGAGAACGCGCGCTTCGCGCGGCTTGGCGGCATCCACCGCAACACGTTTCTTAATTCCCCGCGCCTGCTCGACGGATTGTTGCGGCTGAAATCCGAGCCGCGCCTGCGTTTCGCGGGCCAGATCACCGGCGTCGAGGGCTATGTCGAAAGCGCCGCCATGGGCCTGCTGGCCGGGCGCTTCGCGAGCGCCGAGGCGCTGGGCCGCGCGCCCTGTCCGCCGCCGCCCGAGACCGCGCACGGCGCGCTGCTGGCGCATGTCACGGGGGGGGCGGAGGCCGCGACCTTTCAGCCGATGAACGTCAATTTCGGGCTGTTTCCGCCCATCGAAACCCGCGCCAAGGGCCGCAAGGCGGCGCGCAAGCAGGCCCGCGCCGGGGCGATGAGCGAACGCGCGCTGGCGGCCTGCGACGCCTGGCTGGCGAGGGCCGCGCGCGACCGCTTCGCCTGGTCCTACCTCCGCGCCCGCCCGGCGCCCGCCCGCGACCCGATGGCCCGCCTGCGCGCGATCATGGCGCGGCTGCGCGACCCCGAGGGCGGCTGCCCATGGGACATCGCGCAGGATTTCGCCACCATCGCGCCCTACACCATCGAGGAGGCGTATGAGGTGGCCGACGCCATCGCGCGCGGCGATATGGGCGATCTGGCCGATGAGCTGGGCGATCTGCTGTTGCAGGTGGTCTATCACGCGCAGATGGCCGGGGAGCGCGGCGCGTTCGGCTTCGACGACGTGGCGCGCGCGATCTGCGACAAGATGATCCGCCGCCATCCGCATGTGTTCGGGTCCGAGCGCGACGGCCGCAGCGCCGCGCAGCAGACCGCAGCGTGGGAGGCGATCAAGGCGCAGGAGCGCGGCGCGAAGGCGCAGGAGCGCGGCGCGCTGGACGGCGTCGCGGTCGCCCTGCCCGGCCTGACCCGGGCGCTGAAACTGCAGAACCGCGCCGCCCGCGTCGGCTTTGACTGGCCCGATGTCGGCGGCGTGGTGGACAAGATCGTGGAGGAGGCGCGCGAACTGGCCCACGAGGCGGCGCAGGGCGCGCCCGACCCCGACCGCGTCGAGGACGAATACGCCGATCTCATGTTCACGCTGGTCAATCTGGGCCGCTGGCTGAAACTTGATCCCGAAGCCGCGATGCGCCGCGTCAACGCCAAGTTCGAGCGCCGCTTTCGCAGCATCGAGGCCGCGCTGGCCGCCCAGGGCCTGAAGCCCGCTGAAGCCACTCTGGCGCAGATGGAGGCGCTGTGGACCGCCGCGAAGCAGGACGAGCGCCGCTGAACGCCGCTCACCGCCCCTCAACGTCGGGCGGCGGCGGTTGTGGCGCACCGGGCGCTCGGGTATAGGCGAAACAGGGACGGCAGGCGGGAACCGGCGCGCATGGCGAGCGACAGCATCATCGGGCGCTGCGAGGCGCACGGCCTGCGGATGACCGAGCAGCGGCGCACCATCGCCGAGGTGCTGTCCGACAGCGACGACCACCCCGACGTGGAGGAGTTGCACCGCCGCGCCGCCGCCCGCGACGCCAACATCTCGGTGGCCACGGTCTATCGCACCGTAAAGCTGTTCGAGGAATACGGCATTCTGGAGCGGCTTGATTTCCGCGACGGGCGCGCGCGCTATGAGGACGCCGACCGCGACCATCACGACCATCTGATCGACGTGGCGACCGGCGCCGTGATCGAATTCGTGGACAAGGATATCGAGGCGCTGCAACGCAAGGTGGCCGCGCGGCTGGGCTATGAACTGATCGGCCACCGGCTGGAGCTTTACGGACGCAAGATCAAGCCTGAGTGACACCCGCCAACCGGGCGCTGCGCCCGGCCTCATCAGCAAGGAACATCCCATGAGCGCCATCGTCGAGATCACCGGACGCGAAATCCTCGACAGCCGCGGCAACCCCACGGTCGAGGTCGAAGTGCTGCTGGAAAGCGGCGTGATGGGCCGCGCCGCCGTGCCCTCGGGCGCCTCGACCGGCGCGCATGAGGCGGTCGAGCTGCGCGACGGCGACAAGGCGCGCTTTGGCGGCAAGGGCGTGCTCAAGGCGGTGGCGGCGGTCAACGGCGAGCTGTTCGAGGCGCTGGCGGGCGCCGACGCGGTGCAGCAGCTGATGATCGACCAGGCGATGGTCGATCTCGACGGCACGCCCAACAAGGCGCGGCTGGGCGCCAACGCGATCCTGGGGGTGAGTCTGGCCACGGCGAAGGCGGCGGCGCAGAGCGTTGGCCTGCCGCTCTATCGCTATGTCGGCGGCGTCTCGGCGCGCACCCTGCCGGTGCCGATGATGAACATCATCAATGGTGGCCAACATGCCGACAACCCGATCGACATCCAGGAATTCATGATCATGCCGGTCAGCGCGGGCACGATCCGCGACGCGGTGCGGATGGGCTCGGAAGTGTTCCACACCCTCAAGAAAGAGCTTTCGGCAGCGGGCTTCGCCACCGGCGTGGGCGATGAGGGCGGTTTTGCGCCCAACCTCAACTCCACCCGCGATGCCATTGATCTCATTCTGAAGTCCATCGAGAAGGCAGGCTACAGGCCGGGCGAGGATATTTTCCTTGCCCTCGATTGCGCCGCCACGGAATACTTCAAGGACGGCAAATATGTCCTTTCCGGGGAAGGGAAAACCCTGACCTCTGAGGAAAACGTCGCCTATCTCGCCGCTCTCGTGAACGATTATCCGATCCTCTCCCTCGAGGACGGCATGTCCGAGGATGACTGGGACGGCTGGCGCGCGCTGACCGACGCGCTCGGGCAGCGCGTGCAACTGGTGGGCGATGATATCTTCGTCACCAATCCCGACCGCCTCGCCCTGGGCATCGAACGCGGCTGCGCCAACGCCATGCTGGTCAAGGTCAACCAGATCGGAACCCTGACCGAGACCCTGCAAGCCGTGGACATGGCTTACCGCGCCCGCATGAGCAACGTCATGTCGCATCGCTCGGGCGAAACCGAGGACGCCACGATCGCCGATCTCGCGGTGGCCACCAATTGCGGCCAGATCAAGACCGGCAGCCTCGCCCGCTCGGACCGGCTGGCGAAATACAACCAGTTGATCCGGATCGAGGAAATGCTGGGCGAAACCGCCGTCTACGCCGGACGCTCGATCCTGCGCTGAACTACACGCCACAGCGCCCGTTTTCCGTTGAGGAAAACGGACCGGACTCTTTTCAAGAGTCCGGCGCCTCGGTCGCCTGGCGCACGAACTTCACCAATGCTTGCGTCGAGCCGTCCTTGCCCGACGCCTTACCGCCCGCCAACAGCGGCTCCATTTCCTGCGCCAGCACCTTGCCCAGTTCCACCCCCCACTGGTCA
>CAZRFB010000103.1:0-11357 GCA_964599185.1 uncultured Rhodobacterales bacterium
GGCCCGAAAAAGATCGCGGAGCGCGCCGCGAGGGGGTTGCTGAGCGCGCGCGCGCGGCTGGCGGCCCTGTTCCAGGAGGGCACGTTCCAGGAGTACGGCGCGCATGCCCGCCATGGCTGCACCGCCTTCGGGATGGAGAACAGGACGATCCCGGCCGATGGGGTGGTGGTGGGGACAGGCTTCGTCGATGGCCGCCAGGTGGCGGCGTTCAGCCAGGACTTCACCGCCGTCGGCGGGACGCTGGGCAAGATGCACGCCCGCAAGATCGCCTGGGCGCAGGACCACGCCCTGCGCACCGGCGTGCCGCTGGTGGGGTTCAAGGACAGCGGCGGCGCGCGCATCCAGGAGGGCGTCGATGCGCTTTCGGGCTATGGCGAGGTGTTCTACCGCAACGTGACGCTCTCGGGCGTGGCGCCGCAGATCGCGGTGATCGCCGGCCCCTGCGCGGGCGGCGCGGCCTATTCGCCGGCGCTGATGGACTTCGTCATCATGACCAGGACCAACGCGCAGCTGTTCATCACCGGCCCGCAGGTGATCAAGTCGGTCACCGGGCGCGACGTGACCATGGACGAGGTGGGCGGCGCGGCGATGCATGCGGCGGTCAGCGGCAACGTCCATCTGCTCGCCGAGGACGACCATCATGCGGTGGCGCTGACGCGCGAGCTGCTGGGCTATCTGCCCTCCAACAACGCCGACGATCCGCCGCACAGCCTGCGCGACATCGATTTCGGCCCTGACGACGGCATGGACGCGCTGGTGCGCTCGGACGCCTCCGCGCCGATGGACATGCACGCCATCCTGCGCCGGGTGCTCGACGGCGGTCGGCTGTTCGAGATCCGGGCGAGTTTCGCGCGCAACCTGATCGTGGGCTTCGGGCGGCTCGACGGCGCCGTGGTCGGCGTGCTGGCCAACAACTCGATGGAGAAGGCGGGGTGTCTCGACATCGACGCCTCCGACAAGGGCGCGGCCTTCATCCGTTTCTGCAACGCCTTCAACATACCGCTGCTCACCTTCGTCGATGTGCCGGGCTTCCTGCCCGGGATCGATCAGGAACGCGGCGGCATCATCCGCCACGGCGCCAAGATGCTGTTCGCCTACGCCGCCAGCACGGTGCCCAAGCTGACGCTGGTGGCGCGCAAGGCCTATGGCGGCTCGTATCTGGCGATGTGCAGTCAGGAGATGGGCGCGGATTGCGTGTTCGCCTGGCCCACGGCCGAGATCGCGGTGATGGGCGCGGAGGGCGCCGTCAACATCCTCTACGGCCGCGAACTTGCCGCCATCGAGGACCCCGAGGCGCGCAAGGCGCGGCGGCGGGTTTTCGTCGAGGCATACCGGGCCGAATTCGCCTCGCCCTATCTGGCCGCGTCGAAAGGCTATCTCACCGATGTGATCGAGCCCGAGATGACGCGGGCGGCGTTGTCGCTGGCGCTGCGCAAATTGCTGAACAAGCGTGAACTGAGGCCCGCGAAGAAGCACGGCCTGATCCCGATGTGAGTTTGCGGACCCGGTTCGTCCCCCGGAAGCCGCCCCGCAAGCCGCCCCCGAGGAGACGCCCCAAGGAGCCGACCATGACACGACGCCTGCGCATCACCGTCGACGGCAAGGCCTATGACGTGCTCGTCGAGGAGCTCTCCGGCGAGCCCGACGGGATCCCCGAGCGCCCTGCGTCGGCGGCGCCGTCGATGGCCGCGCCGACCGGCGCCCCCGCCTCCGGCGCCAGTGGCGCGAAACCCGCGGGCGCCGCCCCGGCGGCGTCATCGCCACAAGGCGCGGGCGCGGGTGAGGCGCAGCGCGCGCCGCTGGCCGGCACGATCGCCTCGGTGGCGGTGGCGGTCGGCGACGTCGTGGCCGCCAACCAGGAACTCTGCGTCATCGAGGCGATGAAGATGAAGACTGCGATCAACGCGATGCGCGGCGGCAAGGTGACCGCCGTTCTGGTGGCGCCGGGCGACGCGGTCGATACCGACCAGCCGCTCGTGACCATCGCATGACGCACCGGCAAGGGGAAGCGCGCCAATGACCGACGCGGCGCTCGGCGGGCTTCAGATCGCCCTCACCGGCTTTGCGCTGATGGCCGTTGTCAGCATGCTCTGCGCCGGGCTGATCAAGCTGATCGTGATCGGGCTGGCGCGCAGCCAGCGCGCGAAGCGGGCGCCCGCGCCGGAGTTCGTCATGCCGGTGCGCGACGACCGCGCGGCGGTGGCCGCCGCCATCGCCGCCGCCGTGCACGTCGCGCTGCCCCGCCACCGCATCCTGCGCATCGACCCCGCGCGCCAGAGCGCCGACTGGACCCGCGAGGCGCGCGCGCGCCAGCACGGCGCGCACGCGCCCCGCCGCTGACCCCGCCGCTGATCGGATACCCCCTTCCTGCAAGCCGCGAGGCGCCGCCATGCTCGACATCTCGTTTCTCGACCTGTTCCAGGGCGTCGCCACCCTCGCCGCCGCCGAGCCGCACATCCTGATCGGGCGGCTGTTCCTGATCGGACTCGGCCTCGCGCTGATCTATTTCGGTCAGAAGGGCGTGCTCGAGGCGCTGCTGATGATCCCGATGGGTCTCGGCATGGCCACGGTCAACGCCGCCGTTCTGTTTCTGGACGACGGCCGCACCGGCACGCTGTTTCTCGATCCGCTGGCGAGCGGCGCCGACGCGGTGATGACCGTGCTGCAGATCGACTGGCTCCAGCCGGTCTATACGCTGATGTTCTCGAACGGCCTGATCGCGTGCCTCGTCTTTATCGGCGTCGGCACGCTGCTCGATGTGGGCTATGTGATGCAGCGCCCCTTCACCAGCATGTTCCTCGCGATCTGCGGCGAACTCGGCACGGTGATCGCGCTGCCGCTCGGGCTGATGTGGGGGCTGCCGCTCAACGAGGCCGCCGCCACCGCCACCATCGGCGGGGCGGACGGGCCGATGGTGCTGTTCGCCTCGCTGATCCTTGCGCCCGATATCTTCGTGGCGATCACCGTGGTCGGCTATCTCTATCTGGGGCTGACCTACGGGGCCTATCCGCATCTGGTGAAGGCGCTGGTGCCCGAGCGGCTGCGCGCCATCCAGATGCCGGTCGAGAAGCTCCGCGCCATCAGCGGGCCCGAGAAGATGATGTTCGCGGTCGTCGCCTGCGTGCTGCTGTCGCTGCTGTTTCCGGTCGCCGCGCCGCTGTTTCTGAGCCTGTTCGTCGGCGTGGTGATCCGCGAGAGCGGGCTGACCCAGTTCCGCGAGGTGTTCTCGGGGCCGGTGCTCTACGGCGCGACCTTCTTTCTCGGCCTCGTGCTCGGCGTGTTGTGCGAGGCCAGCACCATCCTCGACCCCAAGGTGCTGATCCTGCTGGCGCTGGGGATCGTCGCGCTGACCTTCTCGGCGATCGGCGGGCTGCTGGGCGGCTATGCGCTGTGGTGGTTCACCGGCGGGCGCTTCAATCCGGTGATCGGCATCGCCGCCGTCTCCTGCGTGCCGACCACGGCGAAGGTCGCGCAGAAGATCGTCAGCCAGGCCAACCCCAACGCCATCGTGCTGCCGCATGCGCTGGGCGTGAGCATCAGCGGCGTGATCACCAGCGCGACCTTCGCCGCGATCCTGATCTCGATGCTGCGCGCAGGCTGAGAACGCGGTCGCTTTGACCGGATCGCCTGTCGCCAGCGTCGCGCGCCGATTGACAGCGACGCCTGCGAGGATGCCCGCCGTTCGCCAGAGACTCGTCCTGTCAGGCTTGCCGCCTGATTGCAGCATTTCGATCCAAAGCGCGACCGAGGACGCGCGCCTTTGATCGCACAAGCCAACCGGAATTTCGGGCGACGGATGCCTTGTCAGCCCGATCTGCTTGCGATAGCGTTTTCCACATAGCCGTTGGGGTGCCCCGTCCGGGGCTGAGAGGCGCGAGCCAACCCATCGAACCTGATCCGGTTAATACCGGCGTAGGGAACGGTGCATGAAGGGCGCGCAGCGCCCGCATCCCGCCTCCTTGCGATGATTTGTCTGGCAAGGAGAGGGGATGGTCGCTCCCATCGCAGTGACGATAGCAGGGTCCGATTCCAGCGGTGGCGCGGGAATCCAGGCCGATATCAAGACGTTCTCGGCGTTGGGCGTCTATGGCGCATGCGTGATCACGGCGCTGACGGCGCAGAACACCCGCGGCGTGGCCCTGATCGAGGCGGCCAGCCCGGCGATGATCGCGGCGCAGATGGCCGCCGTGTTCGACGATCTGGACGTGCGCGCGGTCAAGCTGGGCATGGTGGGGGATGCGGCGGCGATCACGGTCGTGGCGGAGGGGCTGGCCTTGCGCCGCCTTCCCGTCGTTCTTGACCCGGTGATGGTGGCGAAGTCCGGCGACAGGTTGCTGGCGCCGGCCGCGCTGGACGCCCTGCGCCGCCAGCTCTTGCCCCATGCCACGCTGCTGACCCCGAACCTGCCAGAGGCGGCGGACCTTCTGGACTGCGCGCAGGCGACCACCGAGGCGGAGATGACGCGCCAGGGCAAGGCCTTGCGCGCGATGGGTCCGAAGGCGGTGCTGATGAAGGGCGGGCATGGCGCCGGGGAGACTTGCGTCGATCTGCTGATCTGCGCCGATGGCGTCACCCGCCTGACCGCGCCGCGGCGGGCCACCCGCAACACGCATGGCACCGGCTGCACCCTGTCGGCGGCGATTGCGGCCGGGCTGGCGCAGGACTGGACGCTGCCCGAGGCCGTCGCCCGCGCGCATGCCTACCTGCAAGGCGCGATTGCGGCGGCGGACGGGTTGGGCGTGGGGCATGGCGCCGGCCCGGTGCATCACTTTCACAAGGTCTGGGCCAATGGCTGATGTCACCGTCATCGGGGCCGGGGTGGCGGGGCTTTGCGCGGCTTACGCCCTGTCGCGCGCGGGTCTGACCCCGCGCCTGATCGACCGGGCGGGCGCGCCTGGCGCGCATGGCTGTTCGTGGTGGGCTGGCGGCATGCTCGCGCCGTTCTGCGAGGGCGCGCAGGCGGAACCCGCCATCGTGGCGCACGGGCGGACCGCCGCCGCGTTTTGGTCCGAGGTGACGGCGGTCACGCAGCGCGGCACGCTTGTGGTGGCCTTGCAGCGCGATCGGGGCGAGTTGGACCGTTTTGCCCGACGCACGGGCGGGCATAGCCGCGTCAACGATCTCGCCGCGCTGGAGCCGGACCTCGCCGCGCATGGGTCTGCGCTGTTCTTTGAAGGCGAGGCCCATCTGGAGCCGCGCCGCGCGCTGGCCGATCTGACCCAGGCGCTTGCGGCGCGCGGCGTGCGGATCGAGCAGGCCGAAGCCGCGCCCGACGACATCGCAGGCCCGGTGATCGACGCGCGCGGCATGGCGGCGGGCTTGCCCGGCCTGCGCGCGGTGCGGGGTGAAATGCTGGTGCTGCGCGCGCCAGACATGCGCCTGTCACGGCCGGTGCGCCTGCTGCACCCGCGTCACCCGCTCTACATCGTGCCGCGCGGCGATGGCGTGTTCATGCTGGGCGCGACCCAGGTGGAAAGCGCGGACCGGCGCGGCGTGTCGGCGCGCGCGATGCTGGAACTGCTCAGCGCGGCCTATGCGCTGGATGCGCGCTTTGCCGAGGCCGAGGTGCTGGAAACCGGCGCCGACCTGCGCCCGGCCTTCGCCGACAACGTGCCGCGCGTCGTGGTGCGGGCCGGTTCGTCAAACCATCCTGTGCTGCATCTGAACGGGCTGTTCCGGCACGGCTATCTGATGGCGCCCGCGCTGGCGCGTCAGGCCGCCGGGTATCTGACCAATGGCGTCAAGGAGGATCTCGTCCATGCGGATTGAGGTGAATGGCGATGCGCGCGAGGTCACGGGCGCAACCGTCGCCGCCGCGCTGGAGGAGTTGGGCTGGCGCGAGGCCCGCGTCGCCACCGCGCTGAACGGCGCCTTCGTGCCCAAGGCGGCGCGCGCCGACACGCGGCTGACCGCAGGCGACCGGCTGGAAGTGCTGGCGCCGATGCAGGGGGGCTGAGGTGATGCGCAGCTTTTATGGCGTCACGCTGAACACCCCCCTGATGCTGGGCACGGCGCAATACCCTTCGCCCGCGATCATGGCCGAAGCGTTTTGCGCGTCAAAGGCTTCGGTCGCCACGGTGTCCTTGCGGCGCGAGGGTGGGCAGGGTCAGGCGTTCTGGGACATCATCCGCGGCTTTGGCGTGCATATCCTGCCCAACACCGCCGGCTGCTACAGCGCGCGCGAGGCGATCACCACCGCGCAGATGGCGCGCGAAGTGTTTGAGACCAACTGGATCAAGCTGGAGGTGATCGGCCACGCCGACACCTTGCAACCCGATCCGTTCGGCCTGCTGGCCGCGACCGAGGCGCTGGCCGCCGACGGCTTCGAGGTGTTCCCCTACACCACCGAGGATCAGGTGCTGGCGCAGCGTCTGCTGGATGCGGGCGCGCGGGTGCTGATGCCCTGGGGGGCGCCCATCGGGTCCGGCCTTGGGCTGAACAACCGCTATGGGCTGAAAACCCTGCGCGCGGCCTTTCCCGACGCGCCGATGGTGATCGACGCGGGTCTGGGCCTGCCGAGCCATGCGGCGGATGCGATGGAGATGGGCTTTGACGCGGTGCTGCTCAACACCGCCGTGGCGCAGGCGGGCGATCCGGTGGCGATGGCGCGCGCTTTTGCGATGGCGGCGCAGGCGGGGGCCCTGGCGCACGGCGCCGACCCGATGGCCCCGCGCGCCATGGCCGCGCCCTCCACCCCCGTCATCGGAAAGGCGTGGCTGTGATCCTGCCCCGGTTCTACCCGATTTTCGACTCGGCGGCATGGCTGGAGCGCGCGCTGCCTCTGGGGGTCAGGCTGGCGCAACTGCGCATCAAGGACCGCCCGCCAGAGGACCTGCGCGCCGAGATTCGCGCCGGGCTTGCCGTGGCGCGCCGCCATGGCGCGGCGCTGGTGGTCAACGACCACTGGCGACTGGCGATCGAGGAGGGCGCGGACTGGCTGCATCTGGGGCAGGAGGATCTGGACGCCGCCGACCTGCCCGCCATCCGCCGCGCCGGGCTGCGGCTGGGCGTCTCCACCCATGACCGCGCCGAGCTGGACCGCGCCATGGCGCTCGCCCCCGACTATGTCGCGCTGGGGCCGGTCTATCCCACCATCCTCAAGCAGATGAAATGGCGCGAGCAGGGGCTTGACCGCGTGACCGAATGGAAGCGGCTGGTGGGCGACACCCCGCTGTGCGCCATCGGCGGCATGAGCATCGCGCGCGCGCCGGGGGCGTTCGCGGCGGGGGCGGATATCGTCTCGGCGGTGACCGACATCACCCTGCACCCCGCCCCCGAGGCGCGGGTGCGCGCGTGGCTGAGGGTCTGCGCATGACCCGCTATGCGCGCCAGACGATCCTGCCGCAGATCGGCGACCGGGGACAGGCGCGGCTGGCCTGCGCGCATGTGCTGGTGGTGGGCGCGGGGGGCCTTGGCGCGCCGGTGCTGCACTATCTGGCGGGCGCGGGGGTGGGCCATATCACGCTGGTCGATGGCGACCGGGTGGCGGGCCACAACCTGCACCGCCAGCCGCTCTATCGGATGGACCAGATCGGCCAGCCCAAGGCGCGCGCGGCGGCCGACGCCTTGTCCGCGCTGAACCCCGAGGTGGGCGTCACCCCCGTCGCGGACTGGCTCGATCCCGCCAATGCGCCCGCATGGGTCGCCGCCGCCGATGTGGCGCTCGACTGCGCCGACACCTTCGCCGCCAGCCTCACCCTGTCGGACGCTTGCCGCGACAGCGCGACGCCGCTGATCACCGCCTCGGCGCTTGCGCTCGCGGGCTATGTCGCCGGGTGCTGCGGCGCTGCGCCCAGCCTGCGCGCGCTCTTTCCCGATCTGCCCGAACGCGGCGCCACCTGCGCGTCGGCGGGGGTGATGGGGCCGGTGGTGGGCGCGGTGGGCGCGCTGCAGGCGCAGATGGCGCTGGCGGTGCTGCTGGGGCTGGAGCCGTCGCCGCTGGGCCAGGTGATCCGCCTCGACGCGGCGGGCTGGCGGATGGCGGGCTTTCGGTTCGACACAGCCCCGGAACCGGCGGCGCCCTTGCCCTTCATCGCCCGCAGCCAGACCCGCGCCGACGACCTGCTGATCGACCTGCGGGCCGAGGCCGCGCCGTTCAGCGCGCAGGCCCGCCACATCCCGCCTGCGGCGATGGCCACCTTCACCCCGCCCGGAGCGGGCCGCGTGGTGCTGGCCTGCGCCACCGGCCTGCGCGCGCACAACGCCGGACAGGATCTGCAAGCCCGCTGGCCGGGCGACATCGCCTTGCTTGCCCTCCATGACTGAAAGGAACCGCATGAAAACCCTGTTCGCCACGCTTGCCGTCACGGCGGCGCTCGCCCTGCCCGCCGCCGCGCAGGACCGCATGAGCCTGATGCTGGACTGGTTCGTGAACCCCGACCATGGCCCGATAATCCTGGCGCAGGAACTGGGGTATTTCAAAGAGGCCGGGCTGGAGGTCGAGATCATCGCCCCGTCCGACCCCAACGCGCCGCCGCGCATGGTGGCGGCGGGCAGCGTCGATCTGGCGATCAGCTATCAGCCGGAGCTGCATCTGAACCGCCACGACGGCCTGTCGCTGCGCCGGGTCGGCACGCTGATCTCCACGCCGCTGACCTGCCTTGTGGTGCTGGCCGATGGCCCGGTGAAAACCATGGCCGATCTGCGCGGCCGCAAGGTGGGCTTCGCCGTGGCGGGTGTGCAGGAGGTGATGCTGAACGCCATGCTGGCCCATTCCGGCATGGCGCCGGGGGACGTGGAGCAGATCAACATCGGCTGGTCGCTCTCGCCCGCGCTGATGGCGGGGCAGGTCGATGGGGTGATCGGGGCGTTTCGCAATTTCGAGCTGAACCAACTGGCGCTGGAAGGCATGGAGGGGCGCTGTTTCTACCCCGAGGCCGAGGGCGTGCCGACCTATGACGAGTTGATCTACATCGCCAACCCCGACCGGATGGACGCAGACAGGATCGCCCGGTTTCTGGACGCGACCGAGCGCGCGACCGGCTATATCCTGAACAACCCCGATCAGGCGTGGCGGATTTTTTCCGCCACCGCGTCGGAATTGCAGACCGAGTTGAACGCCCGCGCCTGGGCCGACACCTGGCCGCGCTTTGACGCCCGCCCCGCCGCGCTGGATGCCGGGCGCTATACGCGGTTCGAGGCGTTTCTGGCGGAAGGCGGCGTCACGCCGGGCGGTCTGGCGGTGGAGGCGTTGGCGCTGGACGTCACCGCGCGATGACCGCCCCCGACTATGGCCGGGCCTTCGCCCTGTGGCGCGCGCGCGCGCCACAGTGGCGGGACTACACCCACCACGCCTTTGTCGAAGGGCTGCGCACGGGCGATCTGCCGCGCGCGCGATTCCTGCGCTATCTGCGGCAGGATTATGTGTTCCTGATCCATTTCGCCCGCGCCTGGGCGCTGGCGGCGGCCAAGGCGGACACCCTTGCGGAACTGCAGGCGGCCTCGGCCGCGGTGCAGGCGCTGGCGCATGTCGAGATGCCGCTGCATGTGCAGCTCTGCGCCGCCGCAGGCATCGACGCCGCCACGCTGGAGGCGACCGAGGAAGCGCCCGAAAACCTCGCCTATACCCGCTATGTGCTGGAGGCGGGCTATTCGGGCGATTTTCTGGACCTGATGGCGGCGCTGGCGCCGTGTGTGCTGGGCTACGGTGAAATCGGCGCGCGGCTGGCGGGCGGCGGCGGGCCTTACGCCGGTTGGATCGACACCTATGCCGGCCCGGATTATCAGGCGCTGTGCCGCGATGTCGGCGCGCTGATCGACGGCGCGCTGGCGCATCGTCTGGGCCCCGGTTGGGCCGATCCGCCACGTTTTGACCGGCTGACGCAGCGCTTCGCCACCGCCACGCGGCTGGAGGTCGGGTTCTGGCGAATGGGGCTTGCGGGCGCATGACGGCGCTTCATCTGCACGGCGATCTGTGGATGGCCGGCGCGCGGCTGATCCGCGGGCTGGCGCTCGACATGCCCGCCGGGCGGTGGTCGTGCCTGCTGGGGCCGTCGGGCGTCGGCAAATCCACCATCGCGCGGCTGATCGCGGGGCTGCCGGGGCCACATCGGCTGGAGGGCGCCTTGAGGGCGGGCGACGGCATGCCGCTGGCGGGCCGCGTTGCGATGATGGCGCAGGATGCGCAACTTCTGCCGTGGGCCGATCTGGTGCACAATGTCACCATCGGCGCGCGATTGCGGCGCGCGCGGCCCGACACCGACCGCGCCCGCGCGCTGTTGTCCGCCGTCGGGCTGGCGGGGCTGGAGGCGCGCCGCCCCGCCGCGCTGTCTGGCGGTCAACGCCAGCGCGTCGCCCTCGCCCGCACCCTGATCGAGGACAGTCCGCTGGTGGTGATGGACGAACCGTTCTCGGCGCTTGATACCGTGACGCGGCTGGCGATGCAGGACCTGGCGGCAAAGCTGCTGGCCGCGCGCACGGTGATCGTGATCACCCACGACCCGCTGGAGGCGATCCGCCTGTCGGACCGCGCCTGGTTGCTGGGCCCGGACGGGGCCGAAGCGCTGGACCTGCCCGACACCGCCGCGCCCCGCGATTGGCGCGCGCAAGCGACACTGGCGGCGCAAGCGGCGTTGCTGACCCGCCTGCACCGGCCCGAGGACGCGGCATGCACCGGCTGAACACGCCTGTGTTGCGCGGCGCATTGGCCTTGGGGGGCGCGCTGGCGCTGTGGCAGGGGGTGGTCTGGGTCAGCGGCGCGCCGCATTTCATCTTGCCGGGGCCGGGGCGCGTGGCGATCAGCCTGTGGGCCAATGCGGCCCTGCTGTTGGAGCACGCACGCTTTACCGCGATCAACCTGTTGACCGGGCTGGCCGCCGGGGTGGCGCTCGGCGTGGCGACGGCGCTGAACCTTGCGCTGTCGCCCGGCGCGCGGCTGATGCTGCGCCCGATGCTGATCTTCGCGCAAGCGGCGCCGGTCTTTGCGCTGGCCCCGATCCTGACGCTGTGGCTGGGCTACGGGGCCACGTCAAAGATCGTCGTCGTCATGCTGGTGGTCTATTTCCCCGTCACCTCGGCGTTTTTCGACGGGCTGATGCGCCTGCCCGCCCCTTTGGCCGATCTGGCGCAGATCATGCGGGCCAGCCCGTTGCGGCGATTGCTTCTGCTGCAGGCGCCCCATGCGCTGCCGGCGCTGGCGTCGGGGTTGCGGCTGGCGGTGGTCACTGCGCCTTTCGCCGTCGTCGTCGGCGAATGGGTCGGGTCTTCGCGCGGGCTGGGCTATCTGATGCTGATGGCGAACGGCCGCGGGCAAACCGATCTGATGTTTGCCGCTCTGGTGGTGCTTGCGGCGCAAAGCCTTGTGCTGTTCGCCGCCCTCGAACGGCTTGCAAGGGGCGGGACCACAGCGCCTCAAGCTG
>CAZRFB010000104.1:0-18509 GCA_964599185.1 uncultured Rhodobacterales bacterium
GGGCGCCGCCACCGTGGACATTCCCGCGATCTGCCTGAACGGCGGGCCGATGCTGGACGGCCACTGGAAGGGCAAGCTGGCGGGGTCGGGCACCATCATCTGGGAGGGACGGCGCAAGCTGGCCGAGGGCGAGATCGACTACGGCGAGTTCATGAACCGGGTCTGCGCCTCGGCGCCGTCGCTGGGGCACTGCAACACCATGGGCACCGCCAGCACCATGAACGCGCTGGCCGAGGCGCTGGGCATGGCGCTGCCCGGCTCGGCGCAGATCCCCGCGCCGTACCGCGAGCGCATGGAGATGGCCTACGCCACCGGCAAGCGCATCGTCGAGATGGCGCACGAAGACCTGCGCCCGTCGAAGATCATCGACCGGCGCGCCATCGAAAACGCGATCATGGTCAACACCGCCATCGGCGGCTCGACCAATGCGCCGCCGCATATCGCCGCCATCGCGCGCCATGCCGGGCTCGAGCTGGACATCCGCGACTGGCAGCGGCTCGGCTACGCCCTGCCGCTGCTGGTCAACATGCAGCCCGCCGGCGTGCATCTGGGCGAGGGCTTCCATCGCGCGGGCGGCGTGGCGGCGGTGATGGGCGAGATGCGCGCGGCCGGCCTGCTGCACGGCGACGCGCTGACCGTGACCGGCAAGACGGTCGATGAGAATGTCGGCGCGCGCCGTTCGTCAGACCACGACGTGATCCGCCCGGTCTCCAACCCCTTGCGCGAGAACGCGGGGTTTCTGGTGCTGACCGGCAACCTGTTCGACAGCGCGCTGATGAAGACCTCGGTGATCTCCGCCGACTTCCGCCGCCGCTTTCTCAGCAAGCCGGGCGCCGAGGGCGTGCATGAGGCGCGCGCCGTGGTGTTCGAGGGGCCGGAGGACTATCACCACCGCATCAATGATCCTGCGCTGTCGATTGCCGAGGACTCGATGCTGTTCATTCGCGGCGTCGGCCCGGTCGGCTATCCCGGCTCGGCGGAGGTGGTGAACATGCAGCCGCCCGATGCGCTGCTCAAGATGGGGATCGAGCACCTGCCGACGGTGGGCGACGGGCGGCAATCGGGCACCTCCGAGTCGCCGTCGATCCTGAACGCCTCGCCCGAGGCCGCGATCGGCGGCGGGCTGGCGCTGATCGAGACCGGCGACCGGGTGCGGCTGGACCTCAACGCCGGGCGGCTTGACCTGCTGATCTCCGACGCCGACCTTGCGGCGCGGCGTGCGGCGTGGTCGCCGCCGGTGCTGAGCAACCAGACGCCATGGCAGCAGCTTTACCGCGAGAACGTCGGCCAGCTTGAGGGCGGCGGCTGTCTGGAGTTCGCCACCGCCTATCACAAGGCGGCGGACGTGCTGCCGCGCGACAACCACTGAGGGAAAAGTCCCACCCCGACCTTCTCCCCCAAGGGGGAGAGGGGGCGCGGGTTGCACCGACGGCGCCAAGGCGGCAAACGTTGCGCAGGCGGCGCAGATGGCGCTCCCTCTCCCCCTTGGGGGAGAGGGTCGGGGTGAGGGGGCGGCGCAAGCCGACAACAGGGAGAGACCACGATGAAACTGCTGCGTTACGGCCCATTGGGCCAGGAAAAGCCCGGCGTGCTCGATGCGGAGGGCTGCATCCGCGACCTCTCCGCGCATAGCGCCGACTTCAAGGGCGAGGCGGTGTCGCTGGCCGCGCTCGACGCGCTGCGGCGGGTCAACATCGAAACGCTGCCCATCGTCAGCGGCAAGCCGCGCATCGGCTCATGTCTGGCCGACGCGCCGAACTTCTGGTGCATCGGCCTGAACTACGCCCGCCACGCGGCGGAGACCGGCGCGACGCCGCCGAAGGAGCCGATCATCTTCAACAAGGCGACCTCCGCCCTTTCCGGCCCGTTCGACGACGTGATCATCCCCAAGGACAGCGTGAAATCCGACTGGGAGGTGGAGCTGGGCGTGGTGATCGGCGCGCGCTGCGAGCATGTGAGCGAGGCCGACGCGCTGGCCCATGTCGCGGGCTATTGCGTGATCAACGACATGTCCGAGCGCGAGTGGCAGATCGAGAAGGGCGGCCAGTGGGTCAAGGGCAAGTCGGCGCCCACCTTCGCGCCGATGGGGCCGTGGCTGGTGACGGCGGACGAGATCCCCGACCCGCAGAACCTCGCCCTGTGGCTCGACCTCAACGGTGAGCGGGTGCAGAACGACTCGACCTCCGACATGATCTTCGGCGTTGCGAATCTGGTCAGCTACATGAGCCGCTTCATGGCGCTGCGCCCCGGCGACGTGATCTCCACCGGCACGCCTTCCGGCGTGGGCATGGGCATGAAGCCGCAGCGGTTTCTCAGGCCCGGCGACACGATGCGCCTGAGCGTAGAGGGCTTGGGCGAGCAGGGCCAGACGGCGGTCGCCTTCGCATGACGCGCGTTCTGATCATCGGCGGCGGCGGCTTCATCGGCGTGAAGCTGGCGCGCGCGCTGGCGGCGCAAGGGGCGTTGCGCGGCAAGCCGCTGGCGCGGCTGGCGCAGGCCGACCTGCGCGCGCCCGATCCGGTGGCGGGGGCCGAGGGGCTGGCGCTCGACATCACCGACGCCGATGCGACCGCGGCGCTGATCGGGCAGGGGTGGGACGTGATCTACCACCTCGCCGCCATCGTCTCGGGGCAGGCGGAGGCGGAGTTCGACCTCGGGATGCGGGTGAACCTGCACGGCTCGCTGAACGTGCTGCAGGGCGCGCGGGCCTTGGGAACCTGCCCGCAGGTGATCTTCACCTCCTCGGTCGCGGTCTATGGCGGCGACATTCCGCCGATGATCGAGGACTGGACCGCGCTCAACCCGCAGACTTCCTATGGCGCGCAAAAGGCGGCGGCGGAGTTCTTCGTCACCGACATGTCGCGCAAGGGCTTCATCGACGGGCGCGGCCTGCGCCTGCCGACGATCACGGTCAGGCCCGGCAAGCCCAACGCCGCCGCCTCGTCGTTCATGTCCTCGATCTTCCGTGAGCCGTTGCAGGGCGAGGCGGCGAACTGCCCGGTGGGCGAGGACTATCCGATCTGGCATTGCTCGCCGCGGGTGATCGTGAAGAACCTGCTGCACGCCGCAGAGGTGGACGCGGCGGCGCTGGGGCAAAACCGCTGTTTCGCGCTGCCGGGCCGCACCGACACGGTGGCCGAGATGATCGCGGCGATGCGCAAGGTGGCGGGGGATGAGCCGGTCTCGCGCATCACCTGGAACCGCGACGCGGTGCTCGAGAAGATCGTGATGGGCTGGCGGGCGCATGTGAACCCGCAAAAGGCGCTGGCGCTGGGCTTTGTCCGCGACGCCAGTTTCGAGGACAATATCCGCTTTTTCCTCGAGGATGATCGCGCCTGAGGCGCCGTCGCCACCCTGCGCCGCGCAAGCGAAGCCCCCTCTCCCAAACCCGGGAGAGGGGGCTTTTTCGTCACTCCGCCGTCAGCAGCGGCGTCTTGTCCTTGGACAGGCGACGCGCGTCGGGGGAGGGATACTCCAGCGTCAGCGCGCCGTCGGTGACGGTGACCCGCACCAGCCCGCCCTTGACCAGCTTGCCGAACAGCAGTTCCTCGGCCAGCGGCTTTTTCACATACTCCTGGATCACGCGGCCCAGCGGTCGCGCGCCCATCTTGTCGTCGTAGCCCTTCTCGCCCAGCCACGCGGCGGCCTCGGGCGTCAGCTCGATCGCCACGCCCCGGTCGAGCAGCTGCGCCTCAAGCTGGAGCACGAACTTCTCCACCACCTGCATGATGACCGTGCGCGGCAGCGGCGCGAAGCTGATGACGGCGTCGAGACGGTTGCGGAACTCCGGCGTGAACATCTTCTCGATCGCCGCCAGATCCTCGCCCTCACGGCGCTCGCGACCAAAGCCGATCGCCGACTGCGCCTGCTCCGCCGCGCCCGCGTTCGAGGTCATGATCAGGACCACGTTGCGGAAATCGACGGTGCGCCCGGTGTGGTCGGTCAGCTTGCCGTGGTCCATCACCTGCAACAGGATGTTATAGACATCCGGATGCGCCTTCTCGATCTCGTCGAGCAGCAGCACAACGTGCGGGTGCTGATCCACCGCGTCGGTCAAAAGCCCGCCCTGATCGAAGCCGACATAGCCCGGCGGCGCGCCAATCAGGCGGCTGACGCTGTGCTTCTCCATGTATTCCGACATGTCGAAGCGCTTCAGCTCCACGCCCATCACGTCGGCAAGCTGTTTGGCGACCTCGGTCTTGCCGACGCCGGTGGGGCCGGCGAACAGGTAGCTGCCGATCGGCTTTTCCGGCTCGCGCAGGCCGGCGCGGCTCAGCTTGATCGCCGCCGACAACGCCACGATGGCGCGATCCTGGCCGAACACCACCCGCTTGAGGTTCATCTCAAGGTCGCGCAGCATCAGGTTGTCGTCCTTGCTGACCGACTTCGGCGGGATGCGGGCGATCTTGGCCACCACGGCCTCGATCTCCCTGGCGGTGATGGTCTTGCGCCGCTTGGCGGGCGCGATCAGGTGCTGCGCGGCGCCCGCCTCGTCGATCACGTCGATCGCCTTGTCGGGCAACTTGCGGTCGTGGATGTATTTCGCCGACAGATCGACCGCCACCTTGATCGCCTCGGCGGTGTAGCGGATGTCGTGGTGCTCCTCGAAATACGGCTTCAGGCCCTGGAGGATCTTCACGGTGTCGTCGAGCGACGGCTCGTTCACGTCGATCTTCTGGAACCGGCGGCTGAGCGCGCGGTCCTTTTCGAAGTGCTGGCGGTATTCCTTGTAGGTGGTCGAGCCCATGCAGCGCAGCGTGCCGCTCTGCAGCGCGGGCTTGAGCAGGTTGCTCGCGTCCATCGCGCCGCCGGAGGTGGCGCCCGCGCCGATCACGGTGTGGATCTCGTCGATGAACAGGATGGCGTCGGGGTGGTCCTCCAGCTCCTTGACCACGGCCTTCAGCCGCTCCTCGAAATCGCCGCGATAGCGGGTGCCCGCCAGCAGCGCGCCCATATCGAGGCTGAAGATGGTCGCGCCCGCCAGAACCTCGGGCGTGTCGCCCTCGACGATCTTTTTCGCCAGCCCTTCCGCGATGGCGGTCTTGCCGACGCCGGGATCGCCGACCAGCAGCGGGTTGTTCTTGCGGCGGCGGCACAGCACCTGAATGCAGCGCTCGACCTCCGCCGCGCGGCCGATCAGCGGATCGACGCCGCCCGCCAGCGCCTTGGCGTTGAGATCGACGCAGTATTTCGCCAGCGCGCTATCCTCGTTCTTGGCCTTCTCCGCCGGGCCCGCCGCCTTTTGCCTTGGCTTTTCCTCCTCGTCGGCGCCGCGCACCGGGCGGCCCTCGCCAAAGGCGGGGTTCTTGGCGACGCCGTGGGAGATGTAGTTGACCGCGTCATAGCGCGTCATGTCCTGCTCCTGCAGGAAGAACGCCGCGTGGCTCTCGCGCTCGGCGAAGATCGCCACCAGCACGTTGGCGCCGGTGACTTCGGTGCGTCCCGAACTTTGCACATGGATCGCGGCGCGCTGGATGACGCGCTGAAAGCCGGTGGTTGGCGCGGCCTCGGAGCCATCGACGTCTGACACCAGCGCCTCAAGCTCCTCGTCGATGAACTTGGTCAGCGCCTGGCGCAGTTCGTCAAGGTCCACGCCGCAGGCCCGCATCACCCGCGCCGCCTCGGCCTCATCGACCAGCGCCAGCAGCAGGTGTTCGAGCGTCGCAAGCTCGTGGCGCCGCGCGTTGGCGAGGCCAAGCGCCCGGTGGATCGCTTCCTCTAGGGTATTCGAGAACGACGGCATTTGCGTCTCCCTTGGGCCGGGCCTGGGGAGGAGCGGACGATATCCGCCCCGCCTGACTAGATCACACCACAGGATGTCGGCGCTGTCAGCACCTCTTCAAGGGTAGAGCGCGCAAATCGCCGTGGCGAGGGCGCGATCACTCCTTTTCCATGGTGCACTGCAGCGGATGCTCGTTGCGGCGCGCGTATTCCATCACCTGAGTCACCTTGGTTTCGGCGACCTCGTAGGAGAACACGCCCACGACGGCCACGCCCTTGCGGTGGACTGTGAGCATGATCTCGACCGCTTGCGGATTGGTTAACCCGAAAAAGCGCTCGAGCACATGGACCACGAACTCCATCGGCGTGTAGTCGTCGTTGAGCAGCAGAACCTTGTAGCGCGAGGGGCGCTGGGTCTTTGGCCGGGTGCGGGTGGCGACGGCGCCGGAGGGGCCGCCGCGCCGGTCGTCGCCGTCCTCGCCGCATCGCGGGGCCGTGCGCGCGGACGCGGCGGAGGCGGCGAGCGCCATGGCGGGAATCGGAATGGAGAATGTCATGTCGTCGCTGCGGCTCCCTGAGGCGCCGCGATCATATATTCGGGACGCGTCGTTAAAAAAGGGGGCTTGCGGCCCCCTTTTTCCTCACAGTGTCGCGAAGCGCCGATTTCAGGCGTTCTTGACCTTCATCAGCTCGGCGGCGGCGGCGGCGCGGGCGTTCAGCGGCGCGAACACCTCCTTCGACGCGGCGACCATCAGCTCGCTCATCCTGGTGGACTGCTGCACCAGCGCGTCGAGCGTGACCTTGGCGAAACCGGCCTGCTTCTCGATGAACGCGGTCACGGTCTGCGCGGTGGCCAGATCCTTGGCGTGGGCGACGCCCTCCTCGACGGTCTTCTTCGAGAAGGCGATCACCTCGGCCTGGATCTCCTCGGCGGCCTTGGCGGCGACGTTCTGCGACTTCAGCAGTGCGTCGAGCGTCTCCTGGCCGAAGGCGGTCACGGTCTCGAGCGACTTCGCGGCCTTCTCGACGTTCTCGGCGACCACTTTCTGCGTCTCGGCGGTCATCGCCTCGACGTTGGCGGCGACCTTCTTCTGCACGTCGGCGGTGGCTGCGGTCGCCTTGGTCGCGGTGGCTTCAACTGCGGCTTCGATGGTCTTGGTGGTCTCTTTGGCGGTGGTCATGGCCGTCTCTCCTGGTTTCATGTCCGTCGAGGCGGATGCGCGCGTGCGCAGGCTCGCCGTCTGGTTGGAGAGATAGGCGTTTTGCTGCAGTGCGTCAAGAGTCATGCTGCATTGCACAAACGTCATGATCGCCGCGCCGTCGCGGCGGCGCACTCCGCTGTTTCGTCGCGCGCGGTTTGCTGTTAAAGTAAAATCTTAACGTCGAGTGGGGAAACATTCACCGACGATTGAGGTTGCAAACGAGCGGGCGGGTCAGATGGTCGGCATGAAGCGTTTTATCGGCGCTTGCGCGGTGGCGCTGGCGATGGTGTCGGGGACTGTGGGCGCCGCGCGCGCCGCGCCGCGACAGGCGGAAATCGTGATCGACGCGCGCAGCGGCGAAGTGCTGCACGCCGTCAACGCCGACAAACGCCGCCATCCCGCCTCGCTCACCAAGATGATGACGCTGTATCTGGTGTTCGAAGCGGTCGAGAGCGGCAAGCTCAAGCTGGATCAGACGGTGACGGTCTCCCGCGCCGCCGCCGCGCAGCCGGCCTCGAAGGTGGGCTTCAGGGCGGGGCAGAAAGTGCGGGTGCGCGACCTGATCCGCGCGGCGGCGATCCGCTCCACCAATGACAGCGCGGTGGTGCTGGCGGAGGCGGTGGCGGGCAGCGAGGCGCGCTTCGCCACGCTGATGACGCGCAAGGCGCGCGCGCTGGGCATGGCCGACACCACGTTCAGGAACGCCTCCGGCCTCACCGCCAGCGGCCAGCTCACCACCGCGCGCGACATGGCGACGCTGGGGGTGCGGCTGATGCGCGACTGGCCTGCGTATTACAACCTGTTCAGCCGCACCTCGACGCCCGCTTTCGGCGGCACGGTGCGCAACACCAACCGCCTGCTCGGCAAGTATCGCGGCATCGACGGCATCAAGACCGGCTATACGCGGGCGGCGGGGTTCAACCTGGTGTCCTCCGCCGAGCGCGGCGAAGTGCGCGTCGTCGCCGCGCTTCTGGGCGGGCAAAGCTCCGCCGCGCGCTTTGCGCGGATGGAGAAGCTGCTCGACATCGGTTTCGACAAGGCCCCGCTCAAGCCGCGCCGCGCGCCTGCGTCGGCGGGCGCGCTGGTGGCCAAGGCGCCGGCGCCCGCGCCGCGGCCCGGCGACGAAGCGGCCGCGAGCCTGTTCGCCGACGGCGCGCGCGCGCTGGGCGCGGCGCTGACCCCCGCCGCCGCGAACGCCGCCGAGGCCGGGGGGGCGTTCGCGGATTTCGCCCTGCTGTCGCCCCATGCGCCGATCACCGCGATCATGCCGACGCCGCGCGGCGGCGCGGCGCTGGCGGCGAGCGGCGACTGGGCGGTGCAGCTTGGCGCCTTCGCCGAGCGCGACGCGGCGGTGGCGCATCTGGCTTCGGCGGCGTTCGGCGAAATGCCCGCGCTCGCCTTCGCCGGGCGGGAGGTGGACGTGGCGCGGGGCGGCTCGCTCTATCGCGCGCGGCTGACCGGCCTCGACGGCGGCGTGGCGCGCGAGGCCTGTCGGCGGCTGCGCAACGAAGGCAAGGATTGTCTGGCGGTCGCGCCGCGCCAATAAGCGGCGTTTCGGCGGTCGCTCAGACCGCCGCATCCACGCCGGGCAGCGCAAGGTTGCGGATCAGCTCGCGCACCTCCTGCCGCGCCGCGATGTGGCTCATGGTCAGCGGCGTCGCGTCGGCGCCGCTCTTGAGGTCGAGCAGCGTCAGGCCGGAGAGAAACAGCTCGCGAAAGATCACGCGCTCCGAGAACCCCGGCGCCACGCGAAAGCCGATGCGCTTTGACAACTCCGCCAGCATCTTGCCGACCATGCGCTTGTTTCGCGCGTCCAGCGTCGCCATGCGGTTGCGCATCACGATCCAGTCGATCGGCTTCAGGCCCGCCTGCGCGCGGATCTGGCGCCCGCGCCACACCATCTCCGCATAGATCGACGGCCCCTTGATCTTGCCGGTCGAGGGATCGACCCGCGCCAGCAGGTCAAAGTCGATCAGGCTGTCGTTGAGCGGCGTGATCAGCGTGTCGGCGTGGGCGTGCGCCTCCTGGCTGAACGGCGTGTGCGAGCCAGGGCAGTCGATCACGATATAGTCGCAGCGCGCGCGCAGATCGGCGATCAGCGCGCGCATGTGGGCGCGGTCGGCGTCCTCCGCCTCGGCGCGGCCGGGCAGGTCGGAGGGCGCGGGCGACGCCTGTTCGGGCATCAGCAGCGCCGCGCCGGACCGTTCGGCATAGGCGCGTCGGTTCTCCAGATAACGAAAGAACGACTGCTGACGCAGGTCGAGGTCCATCGCGCCGACGCGCATCCCCGACCGCGCCAGCGCGACAAAGACGTGCATCGCCGTGGTGGACTTGCCCGATCCGCCCTTCTCGTTGCCGAGAACGATCACATGGCCGCGCGGGCCGCCAGCAGGCGCCGGGGCCGGGTCGGAAAGGGCGGCGTCGCGGGCGCCGTCGCAGGCGCCCTGCATGTCAGAAGCCGAAGCCTTCGAACTTTTTCTTGAACTTGCTCACGCGCCCGCCGGTGTCCATCAGGCGCTGGCCGCCGCCGGTCCATGCGGGGTGCACCGAGGGGTCGATGTCGAGCGTCATGGTCTCGCCCTCGGTCTTCCAGGTCGAGCGCATCTGCACGATCTCGCCGCCGATCAACTTGACGTTGATGGTGTGATAATCGGGGTGAATGCCTTGTTTCATCGTGCATCTCCTGCGGTCCGGCCATCGCCCGCCGCGTCATCTCAAGCGAAAAGGCCGCGCGCGCCCCCTTGCGGAAAGCCCTTTGCGGCCCGACGCCGTGGCGATACAGCATGGGCGCGCGTCAGGCAAGCGGCGGGGCCGCGATTGGCGGTCAGGTGAAGCGATAGAACGCCTCATAGATCGGCCCCAGCGTCTTTTCGCTGAACAGCGAGGAGACCGAGGTGCCGTTGCCGACGTTCAGTATCGCCTGCGCGAACAGCGGCGCGATCGAGACCACGCGGATCTTGGCCGCCTTGCGCACCGCTTCCGGCGGCTGGATCGAGTCGGTGATCACCAGGCTCTCCAGCACCGACTTCTCAAGCCGGTCCACCGCAGGGCCGGAGAGCACGCCGTGGCTGATGTAGGCGTGCACCGCCGTCGCGCCCTCTTCGCGCAGCAGCTTGGCGGCGGCGCAGAGCGTGCCGGCGGTGTCGCAGATGTCGTCCACGATCAGGCAGGTCTTGCCCGCCACCTCGCCGATCACCGACATCGATTCGATCTCGTTGGGGCCGGAGCGGCGCTTGTCCACTACCGCCAGCCCGGCGCCGATGCGCTTGGCCAGATCGCGCGCGCGCAGCACGCCGCCCACGTCGGGCGACACCACCAGCAGCGATTCCAGATCGGGGAAATGGTGGCGGATGTCGAGCGCGAACACCGGCGCGGCGTAGAGGTTGTCCACCGGCATGTCGAAAAAGCCCTGAATCTGGCCCGCGTGCAGGTCCATCGTCAGCACCCGGTCAACGCCCGCCTTCTCGAACAGGTTGGCAACCAGTTTTGCGGTGATCGGGGTGCGGGCGGAGGTTTTGCGATCCTGCCGCGCATAGCCGAAATACGGCACCACCGCCGTCACCCGCCGCGCCGACGCGCGCCGCAGCGCGTCGGTCATGATCAGCAACTCCATCAGGTTGTCGTTGGCGGGGTGCGAGGTGGGCTGGACGATGAACACGTCCTCGCCGCGCACGTTCTCGAAGATCTCGACAAAGATCTCCATGTCCGAGAATCGCTCGACCCGCGCATCGGCGATCTTCACGTCGGCGCCGCGATAGACCGAGATCCGCCGCGTGATCGCCTCCGCCAGCGGACGGTTGCTGTTGCCCGACAGAATCTTGATGTTCGAACTGCTTTTCACCGCGCGCCCCCGCCGCATGAAGTCACGCGGGCGTCATAACAGCCCAAACCCATGTTGCAAAGCAGCATGACCGGCGCGGGTTGACGCAAGCGCCCGCCCGGCCTTTGCTGGCCGCGCGGCCCATGCGGCAAGGCCCGCGCGGCGAGGAAAAAGGGCAAGCCATGTTCAAGGCGCTGATCATCGACAAGGCGCAAGACGGCTCGATCACGCAGAGCATCGAGCAGATTGCGGAAAACCGTCTGCCCGAGGGCGACGTGCTGGTGGACGTCGCGTTCTCGACGCTGAACTACAAGGACGGGCTGTGCCTGACCGGCGGCGGCGGTCTGGTGCGGACCTACCCCCATGTGCCGGGCGTGGATTTCGCAGGAACCGTCGCGGAGAGCAGCGATCCGCGCTATGCGGCCGGCGATCCGGTCGTGCTGACCGGCTGGCGCGTGGGCGAGGCGCACTGGGGCGGCTACGCCCAGCGCGCGCGGGTGAAGGCCGACTGGCTGGTTCCGCTGCCCAAGGGGCTGACCCTGCGCCAGAGCATGGCGGTCGGCACCGCAGGCTTCACCGCGATGCTGGCGATCATGGACCTTGAGGCGCATGGCCTGAAGCCCGGCGACGGCCCGGTGCTGGTGACCGGGGCGGCGGGCGGCGTCGGCTCGGTGGCGACCGCGATTCTGGCGCGGCTGGGGCACGAGGTGGTCGCCGTGACCGGACGGCCCGAGACCGAGGGCTACCTGCGCGACCTCGGCGCCGCGCGGATCGTGCCGCGCGCCGACCTCGCCGAGCCGCCGACAAAGCCGCTCGATCGCGAGACCTGGGCGGGGTGCGTCGATGCGGTGGGCGGCGCAATGCTGGCGCGGGTGCTGACGCAGATGAAATACCGCGCCTCGGCCGCCGCCGTTGGGCTGGCGGGCGGCGCTTCGGCGCCGTTCACGGTGATCCCGTTCCTGCTGCGCGGGGTGAACCTGCTGGGCATAGACAGCGTGATGCGCCCCCATGCCGACCGGGTGCGGGCGTGGGACCGCATCGCCCGCGACCTCGACCTCGACGCGCTGGAGCGCATGATCCGCCCCGCCACGCTGGAGGATCTGCCCGAACTGGGCCGCGCGATCCTGAAAGGCGCGGTGCAGGGCAGGGTGGTGGTGGATCTGAACGCCTGACGCCTTCGCGCCGCCCGAAGGCGCAGGCGCCCGCCTGCGCGCCGCATCGTTCACGGACGCGGCGCGGCGCAGAAGGGGTCAATTTGCGACATCAGCATGTCGCAAATTTGCTTTTTTCGCCCAGCGATGCGATCAAGCCGCCTTGAAGCGCGCCACCCGACGGCCCGCGCCCCCAAGCGATAGGAAAGACGCATGGCGGACCAAGCATCGGAAAACCCGTTCGACGCTCCGGCTGAAACCGTGATCGAGACCGACTATGAGGTTGGTCAGGACAATATCGAAACCAAGATCGGGCCGTTCCAGGTCGATATTCATAACCCGGTTTTCGCCATATCGGCGCTGTCGATCGTGGCGTTCGTGTTCCTGACGCTGGCGTTCCAGAACCAGGTCGAGCCGCTGTTCACCAGCCTGCGCGGGATGCTGACCGCGTCGCTGGACTGGTTCTTCATCGCCTCGGCCAACATCTTCGTGCTGTTCTGCCTGTTCCTGATCGTCTCGCCCTGGGGCAAGGTGCGGCTGGGCGGCCCGGATGCGACGCCGGATTTCAGCTATATCGGCTGGTTCTCGATGCTGTTCGCCGCCGGCATGGGCATCGGGCTGATGTTCTTCGGCGTCTCCGAGCCGATTTCGCATTTCGACAGCGCGATCGCCGAAGGCGCCGGGTCGCCCGACAGTTGGGCGCCGCTGGCCGGAGCGGTGGGCGACGCCGAGGGCGCGCGCCGCCTGAGCATGGCCGCGACCATCTTTCACTGGGGCCTGCACCCGTGGGCGATCTACGCCGTGGTGGCGCTGGCGCTGGCGTTGTTCAGCTATAACAAGGGCTTGCCGCTGACGATCCGCTCCGCCTTCTATCCGTTGCTGGGGGAGCGGGTGTGGGGCTGGCCGGGGCACATCATCGACATTCTGGCGGTGTTCGCCACGCTGTTCGGGTTGGCGACCTCGCTGGGCTTTGGCGCGGCGCAGGCCAACGCGGGGCTGAACGCGCTGTTCGGCGTGCCGCTGGGCGAGACGACGCAGGTGGTGCTGATCGTGCTGATCACCGGCATCGCGCTGGTGTCGGTGCTGGCGGGGCTGGAGAAGGGCGTCAAGCTGCTGTCGGAGATCAACATGGCGCTGGCGGCGTTGTTGCTCGGCTTCATCATCATCGTCGGGCCGACCGTGGCGATCCTGACCGGCTTTTTCGCCAACCTCGCCGCCTATGCGTCCTACCTGCCCGCGCTGTCGATGCCGTTCGGCCGCGAGGACGCCAATTTCGCCCAGGGCTGGACCGCGTTCTACTGGGCGTGGTGGATAAGCTGGTCGCCGTTCGTGGGCATGTTCATCGCCCGCGTCAGCCGCGGCCGCACGGTGCGCGAGTTTCTCACCTGCGTGCTGCTCATCCCGGCGCTGGTCAGCGTGCTGTGGATGACCGCCTTCGGCGGCACGGCGATCACCCAGATCGTCACGGGCGGCTTCACCGCCATCGCCGAGGCGCCGCTGGAGCTGAAGCTGTTCGCGATGCTCGACACGCTGCCGCTGACCCAGATCACCTCGCTGGTGGGCATCGTGCTGGTGGTGGTGTTCTTCGTCACCTCGTCCGACAGCGGGTCGCTGGTGATCGACACCATCGCCGCCGGGGGAAAGACCGACGCGCCGACGCCGCAGCGGGTTTTCTGGTGCGTGTTCGAGGGGATGGTGGCGATCGCGCTGTTGCTGGGCGGCGGCCTGGCGGCGCTGCAGGCGATGGCGGTCTCGACCGGCTTTCCCTTCACCATCGTGCTGTTGTTCCTGTGCGTCGCGATCATGAAGGGGCTGCTGAGCGAGCCGAAACCGGCGCTTGCGTGAACGCGGCGCCGCGCGTTCCCTAGGCGGGGCCGCGCGGCGGCGCTAGAACGGCGGTGTCCTTGCATCGGGAGCGCCGTCCATGCCCGCCTTTGATCTGCCTTACGTCCGCGCCCAGTTCCCCGCCTTCAGCGAGCCGACGCTGGAGGGGTGGGCGTTCTTCGAGAACGCGGGCGGCAGCTATCCGGCGCGCGCCACCGTCGAGCGGCTGCACCGCTTCTACAGCCGCACCAAGGTTCAGCCCTACGCGCCCTATCCCGCCTCGCGCACCGCAGGGCGGGAGATGGATGCGGCCTATGAGCGCCTCGCGCCGATGCTGGGGGTGGAGCCGGACGAGGTGCACTTCGGCCCCTCCACCACCCTGAACGCCTATGTGCTGGCGCAGGCGTTTCGCGGGCTGTGGGCCGAGGGCGACGAAGTGATCGTCACCAATCAGGACCACGAGGCGAACTCCGGCCCGTGGCGCAGGCTGGCCGAGCGCGGCATCGTGGTGCGCGAGTGGCGGGTCGATTCCGACACCGGCCACCTCGACCCCGCCGATCTCGACGCGCTGCTGAGCGAACGCACCCGGCTGGCGGCGTTTCCGCACGCCTCAAATATCGTCGCCGAGATCAACCCGGTGGCGCAGATCGCGGCGAAGCTGCGCGCGGCGGGGGTGGTGAGCGTGGTGGACGGCGTCAGCTACGCCCCGCACGGCCTGCCGGATGTGGGCGCGCTGGGGGCGGACATCTATCTGTTCTCCGCCTATAAGACCTTTGGCCCGCATCAGGGGGTGATGGTCGCGCGCCGCGCGCTGGCCGACGCGCTGCCCAACCAGAGCCACTGGTTCAACGCGGGCGAGATCCACAAGAAGCTGGTTCCCGCCGGGCCGGACCATGCGCAGGTCGCCGCGATGCAGGGGGTGGCCGACTATTTCGACGACCTGCGCGCCTATCACTTCGCCAGCGGCGGCGCGGCGGACGTGGCGGCGGCGCGGGTGCATGACCTGATCCGAGCGCGGGAGGCGGAACTGCTGGCGCCGCTTTTGGATTTTCTGCGCGGGCGCAACGACGTCCGTGTTCTCGGCCCGACCGATCCCGCGCGCCGCGCGCCCACGGTGGCGATGGTCTGCGCGCGCCCCGGCGAGGCGGTGGCCGCCGATCTGGCGCGCTGGCGCATCATGGCGGGCGGCGGGCATTTCTACGCCCGCCGCCTGATCGAGGCGATGGGCGTGGACGCCGACCACGGCGCGCTGCGGGTGTCGTTCCTGCACTACACCGCGCCCGAGGAGATCGCCCGCCTGATCGACGCGCTGGACGCGGTGCTGTGAGCGGCCACCCTCACCCCGTCCCTCTCCCGCCGTGCGGGAGAGGGGGCGCAAGGATCGCCGACAGCGCCCGGTCCGGCGACGTTGCGCAGGCCGCGCCGATTTCGCCCCCTCTCCCGCCTGCGGGAGAGGGCCGGGGTAAGGATTTTCGGTGAGGATCGTCGCGGGCCGCCTGCGCGGGCGCGCAATCGCCGGTCCCGGCGCGGCGGGCGGTGGGGCGGCGCATCTGCGGCCAACGTCCGACCGGGTGCGCGAGGCGATCTTCAACCACCTCGCCCACGGCGGCTACGCCGTCCCGCCCGCGCCGGAGGGGATGCGGGTGCTCGACCTGTTCGCAGGCGTCGGCGCGCTGGGACTGGAGGCGCTGTCGCGCGGCGCCGCGCACTGCCTGTTTGTCGATGACCACGGCCCCAGCCGGGCGCTGATCCGGCGCAACGTCGAGGATTTGGGGCTGACCGGCGCGGCGAAGATCTATCGCCGCGACGCGACAAGGATGGGGCCGCTGAGCGGCGCGCCCTATGATCTGGCGTTTCTCGACCCGCCGTATCGCTCCGGGCTGGGGCCGACCGCGCTGCGCAGCCTTGTCGCGGGCGGCTGGCTGACGCCCGAGGCGCTGGCGGTGCTGGAGGTCCACACCGACGAGGCGGTGGAGGGGCTGGACGGCTGGACGGTCGAGGACGACCGCCGCCACGGCGAGACGCGCGTCATGGCGCTGCGCCGGGCGGCGGGGTAGGGGCTGTGAGCGCCTGAAGCGCGGGCCCCGGCCGCGTGCCGGGGCCGCCCGCCGAGGCGGCGCGCCGCTGCCCTACTGCGCCTTCATCTCGGTCGAGATCACCACGCGGATCTCGTCCGACGCCACGGGGATGAACATGTCGATCCCCCAGTCGGAACGGTTGATCACCGTCTCGGCGCGCGCGCCGAGCCACTGGCCCTTGAAATAGTCGTAGAACGCGCCGACCGGGTGCTCGCCGTAGTTGACCACGGTCACATCGAGCGTGACCGGCCTGGTGACGCCGCGCAGGGTCAGATCGCCGGTCATCTTCGCGGTCCGTTCGCCGGTCTGCTCGACGCCGGTGGAGACGAAACGCGCGTCGGGAAAGTTCCCGGCGTCGAAGAAGTCGGCGGACTTGAGGTGCGTGTCGAGCGCCTCGATCCCGGTGTCGATGCTGTCAACCTTCACCGTGACGTCCACCCCGGTCGCGTCCAGCGCGTCGGGCGAGAAGGTCACGCCGCCGTCGAGAACATGAAACTCCGCCGACTGTTCGGAGAATCCGGCGTGGTTCCAGTAGATGCGCACTTCGGTATGGCCGGGGTCGAAGGCGAAGGCGTCGGCGAACCCGGCGGCTGGCGCGGCGGCGAGCGCGACGGCGAAGGCTAGGGCGGTGGGGCGCATGTGGGGCTCCTGTGGCTAAAAGATATCGCGCTGCTTAGCTAATATGGCGCATAATCAGGATAAACAGGGATATAATGGCTTGTTTGTCGCTATATTGAGAACAATCACGCGGCGTCGCGCAAGTCGCAGGCCGAATCCGCGATCCGGGCAGGGTCGGGCGACACCCCGGCCTCCAGCCAGCGCTTGGCGGTCATGTAGGCGCGGGCGTCGTTCATCGCGTCCACGGCCAGCAATTCCGCCCCTCGGAAATACCACACCGAATGCGCGCCCGCGCGGGCGCCGGGGCGCTCGATCACGGTATCGTGTCCCGTGTTCAGCCCGGCGATCTGGAGCTTGACGTCATACTGATCCGACCAGAACCACGGCGTCGGGTCATAGGCGACCGGCGCGCCCAGTATCGCCGCCGCCGCCGCCTTGGCCTGGTCGATGGCGTTCTGCACCGACTCAAGCCTGATGCGCCGCCCGCGCCACGGAAACGACGCGCAGTCGCCCGCCGCGAAGATCGCCGGGTCCGAGGTCGCGCAAAAGGCGTCCACCGCAATGCCGTTGTCCAGCGTCAGCCCCGCCTGCGCCGCCAGCGCGGTCTCGGGATCGACGCCGATGCCGACGATGGCGAGGTCGATCTCCAGCGTCTCGCCGTCGGCCAGCACCGCGCGCGCGACGCGGGGATCGCCCTCCAGCCGCGCCAGCGCCGTCCCTTCGCGGACTGTCACGCCATGGCGCGCATGCAGGGCGCGAAACCACGCGGCGGTCTCGGCGCAGGCGACGCGGCCCAGGATGCGCGGCGCCGCCTCGATCAGCGTGACATGCAGGCCAAGGCGCGCCGCCACCGCCGCCGCCTCCAGCCCGATATAGCCGCCGCCGACGATCAGCGCCCGCGCGCCGGGCCGGAATGCGGGCGCCATGGCGTCCGCGTCCGCCAGCGTGCGCACCACGTGCACGCCCGACAGCGCGCCGCCGATGGCGGCGGGCAGGGCGCGGGGCCGGGCGCCGGTGGTCAGCGCGAGGCGGTCATAGGGCAGCGCCTCGCCGGTGCTCAGCGTCACCCGGCGCGCGGTGCGGTCGATGGCGACCGCCTGCGCATCGGGGCGCAGCGCGATGGCGTTGTCGCGATAGAACGCGGGATCGTGCAGCCACAGCCGCTCGGCGCCGATCTCGCCCAGCAGGTATTTCTTCGACAGCGGCGGGCGCTGATAGGGCGGGGCGCTCTCGGCCCCCAGCAGGGTGAGCGCCCCCTTGAAGCCGCCCGCGCGCAAGGCCGCCGCCAGCTCCGCCCCGGCCTGTCCCGCGCCGACGATCACGATGCTCTCGTTCATCCCGCCTCTCCCGAAGTCCTCGCGAGAGAGAGGGCTGCGGAACCGGGCGGGCGTCAAGCCCCGTTCAGAACTTCGGGAACTTGCCGAGGTCGATCTCGCTGCGGTCGGTCAGCGCGCCTGTGGCCGCGCCCACCGCGCCGCCCACCACCGCGCCGCCCAGCGTCGAGCCGCCGACCACGGTCGAGCCGACCGCGCCCACGCCCGCGCCGATGGCGCCGCCGCTGACGGCGCGCTCACTTTGCGTCGCGCCGCAGGCGCTCAGCGCGATCGCCGCGATCAGGGGAATCGACAAGCCGGTGATTTTCATGTCAGTCGCCTTTCATGCCTTGCGCCGCAGGGCGCGGACGCAGCGACAACGCATGACGCGCCGATATGTTCCGCGCAGGGCGGCAGGACGGCGAAGCGGACTGGAGAATGGCAGGATGAAGATCGGCGCAGACACCCCCGCTCTCGTCACCGGGGCGGCGAGCGGGCTGGGCGAGGCGACGGCGCGGATGCTGGCGGGCTTCGGCGCCAAGGTCGCGATCCTCGACCGCGACGCGCAGCGCGGCGCGGCGGTTGCGGCGGAGATCGGCGGGCTGTTCGCCGAGACCGACGTGACCAGCGACGTCAGCGTTGCGGCGGCGCTGGCGGCGGCGCGCGCGGCGCACGGGGCCGCGCGCATCGTGATCAACTGCGCCGGGGTCGCGCCCGCCGCGAAAGTGGTCGGCCGCGACGGCGCGCACGATATGGCGCTGTTTGAAAAGGTCATCCAGATC
>CAZRFB010000105.1:0-8493 GCA_964599185.1 uncultured Rhodobacterales bacterium
GATCTGGTCGGAGCTGGTCTTGATCCGGTTCACCGCCGTCACCGCCTGCGCCACGGTCTCGGCGCCATGGGCGGTCTTGCCGCGCACCTCCGCCGCAAGGCTGTCGGCGGAGGACAGCGCGGCGGCGTTGGATTTCACCGACGCCGCCATCTCCTCCATGGTCGCCGCCGTCTGCTCCAGCGACGCCGCCTGGTTCTCGGCGCGCCCCGAAAGGTCGCGCGCGCCGTCCTCGATGCGCGCCACGGCGGTCAGGCTTACATCGGCCGAGCCCTGGATCTGCGCGATCAGCCCGTTCAGCCGGTCGAGCGTGGCGTTGAGCGCGCGGCCGAGCTGGTCGAGCTGGCCGCTGTAGGCGCCCTCCACCCGGCGCGTCAGATCGCCGTCGGCCATCGAAGCCACCGCGCGCTCGACATCCTCCAGAAAACCGCCGGTTGTGGCGCAGATGCGGTTGACGCCCTCGGCGAGCGCCGCGATCTGCGGTTCGGCGAAGCGCTGTTCGACGCGGGCGGCGAAATCGCCCGCCACCGCCGCCGCGACCACGGCGCCGACGCCCTGCTCCAGCGCGTCGAGCGTGGCGCGGCGCTCCGCCTCGGCGTCGGCGCGCTGATCGGCGGCGGAGGCGAGGTTCTCGCGCAGCGTCTCAAGCCCCCGCGCCAGCGCGCCCACCTCGTCGCGCCGCGCCTGATGCGGCACCGGCGAGCGGATGTCGCCGCCCGCGACGGCGGCGAGCGACGCCTGGAACGCCGTCAGCATCCCCAGCGCGCGGCCCACCAGCCACCACGACAGCGCCGCCGCGACGCTTACCGCCGCAAACCCTTCGATCGCCGTCGAGACGGCGGCGGCGCGCCAGGCGGCGGCGACGCCGGACTTGTCGGCGCCGACGTAGAGCACGCCCTCGACGGCGCCGGATGGCCCGTAGATCGGCGCGTAGATGGTGAAATACTCCTTGCCCAGGATCACCGCCTCGCCGCGATACACGCCGCCGCCCGCCACCACCGGATGCACCGCGCCGGACTTGCCGAGCTTGGTGCCGACCGCGCGGGCGCCGTCGGGCTTCACGATGTTGGTGGTGCGGCGGTAGAACTCGCCGTCGGCGGGGTCGCGCACGAACACGGTGGCGGTCTCGCCGGTGGCGCCGCCGACCCGGTCGATGATCGCGTGATCGCTGAACGTCGGCGCCGCGCGCCACGCGATGCGGCCCACCGAGCCGTCGGCGTTGAACGCGATGTCGAAATCGTCGCGGGCGTAGTCGAACGCCATGGCGACGGTGCGCAGGCTGCTCTCCTGACGCCCCAGCGCGGCGGCTTCGGCGTCGGCGATGGTTTGCCGGATATCGAGGGCCGCGACCAGCGCGACGGCGCCGGTGCAAACCGCCAAGACAAGGATGGTGAATTTCATGCGCAATGACAACACGGGCGGGGCGCCTTCTCACGGGACAAAACATGCGGTCCCTGCGTTGTGACGCGAGAGGATTGAACGACGGGTTAAGCGCGCCGCGATCTTGCGCCTTCAGCCCCCGGCGCGGCGGCGGCTCAGCTCCGCCTGCAGCCGCGCGCGCCCCAGCATCGCGGGCGGCGCTTCCAGCCATGCTTGGCCGTCGCGCGCCATCTGCGCCGCCGCCTCGAACAGCGCGGTCATGTAGGCGCGGTCGAAGGCGGCGGTGGAGGCGGGCTGGAACCGCTGCGGCACGAAGGCGAGGCGGAAATCGGCGCCCAGCGCCTGCGCGGCGAGATAGATGCGCGCCAGATCGCCGTCGGTCTGGTTGCGGATCAGCGTGCTGAGCGAGCGCGACGCGATCGCGGTCAGCCGCTCGCGCACCGGGGCGTAGTCCGGGGCAAGCGCGTTGTTCTGGATCACATGGAAAGTGCGCCGCACCGGATAGGGCTGACTGCGCGGCACGTCCTCGTAGAAGCCCGGCGGGCCGACGAACACCGAACGGGTGACGCCGCCATCGACATGAAACTCGGTGAAGCTCTCGCCGCCCGCCGTCACCGCGACCGACACCGGCGGAAACGCGCCGGGGATCGAGGCGGAGGCCAGCATCACATCCTGAAACAGCGCCGTCTCGCCCGCCGCCGCGATGGCGCCCATGTTCCAGATCACCGGGCGGGCCGCGTCGATGTTGGTGGTCAGGATCAGCAGCCGCCGCCCGGCGCGATGCCCCTCGGCCACCCGCGCGATCAGCGCCGCGTCGGCCAGCGCGCGGATCTGGTTGCGCAGCGGCTGGGTGTCGGCGACCCCCAGCGCGCCGCGCAGCGCGGCGAAGATGCGCAGTTCGGCCACGTCCGCCGTGTCGAATTCGGTGAAAATCTTGCGCAGCGCGGGGTCGTAGTCCGGTCCGGCGAAGGCGAAAGGCGCGATCAGCGCGCCGACGCTGACGCCGGTGACGACGGTGAACTCAGGCCGGTCGCCCGCCTCGGTCCAGCCGGTCAGCAGCCCTGCGGCGAAGGCGCCGTCCGGTCCGCCGCCCGACATCGCCAGCACGTCGGTCGTCACCCCCTGCGGCGGCCGGCCCAGCGCCAGCCAGCGCCCCCGCTCCACTTCCGCAAGGTTGCGCGCCACCGCCGCGCGGCGCGCCTCGGTCAGATCGTCGCCCCACAGCCGCGCGTCGGGCAGGCCGGGGATGATCGCGGCGTCATAGAGCGCGGCGGGCGGCGCGGTGCGCTCCGGCGCGCGGATCGCGCAGGCGGAGACGGCGATCAGCGCGGCGATGACGGTCGCCGCGCGCCGCAGGTGAACAAGCGCGCCCCGTCGCATCCCGCATCTCCCGCCACGTCGGCGCGGAGGCGCCGAGCCGATGGCGCGCACTGTGCGCGGATGCGTCGCCTGCGCGCAAGGGATGCGCTATGTGGGCGGTCATGCGCGCGACCGATCTGCTCACCCTCACGCCGGAGGGCCTGTATTGCCCGCTCGGCGGTTTCCATATCGACCCTGCGCGCGCGGTGGCGCGCGCGGTCGTCACCCATGGTCACGCCGACCATTGCCGCCCCGGCTCGCGCGCGCTGCTGACCACGCCGCAGACCGCCGCCATCGCCCGCGCGCGCTATGGCCCCGACGCCTTCGCCTCGGTGCAGACGCTGCCCTATGGCGCGTCGCTGACGGTGGGCGCCGTCACGCTGCGGCTGGTTCCCGCCGGGCATGTGCTGGGGTCGGCCCAGGTTGTGATCGAGGCGGGCGGCGCGCGCGCCGTGGTCTCGGGCGACTACAAGCGCCAGCCCGACCCGACCTGCGCCGCCTTCGAGCCGGTGGCCTGCGATCTGTTCGTGACCGAGGCGACCTTCGGCCTGCCGGTGTTCTCGCACCCCCCGATCGGCGACGAGATCGCGCGGCTGCTGCGCTCGGTCGCGCGGTTTCCCGAGCGCGCCCATGCGGTGGGAACCTACGCCCTGGGCAAGGCGCAGCGACTGATCGCAGGCCTGCGCGCGGCGGGGTGGGACGGGCCGGTGCATCTGCACGGCGCGCTCGTCAAGCTGTGCGACGTGTATGAGGGCCTTGGCGTCGCGCTGGGGCCGCGCGCGGCGGCCACGGTCGCCGACAAGGCCGGCCTGCGCGGCGCCATCGTGCTTGCGCCGCCCGCCGCGCTGGCGGATCGCTGGGCCCGGCGGCTGCCCGATCCGGTGATCGCCAGCGCCAGCGGCTGGATGCGCATCCGCCAGCGCGCGCGGCAGAGCGGCGTGGAGTTGCCGCTGGTGATCTCGGATCACGCCGACTGGCGCGCGCTGACCGCGACCATCGTCGAGACCGGCGCCGCCGAGGTCTGGGTGACGCACGGCGCGGAGGAGGCGCTTGTCCACTGGTGCGAAAGCCGGGGCGTGCGCGCGATGCCGCTGCGGCTGGCGGGGCGGGGCGAGGACGAGGCGTGACGCCCGGCGGCGAAAGGCTTGCGCAGCGAATCATCAGAAGGAGGGCGCAGGGCTTGCGCCGCCAGGCGTGGTCGGGGCGGCGAGATTCGAACTCGCGGCCTTCGGTTCCCAAAACCGACGCGCTACCAGGCTGCGCTACGCCCCGTCGTCGCCGTTCTAGCCGTTGGCGGGTGGGCGGGCAACCGAGCATGGCCAGGCTGCGTCCTCGCCGAACGCGGCGTGCCGCAGGCGGGCGCCGACCGTCAGGCCCAGCGCCTGCGCCAGCCCGCCGTTGATCTCCAGCACCGCGCGCGCCGCGCATCCGGAGCGGCGCGGATCGCGGGTGAACGGCGCCGCGCGCTCAACCATGCCGCAGATGCGGCCGTCGTCGCCGATGAACAGCATGTCGAGGCTGAGCGGCGTGTTCTCCATCCAGAACGCCCGCTCCTCCGCGCCGTCGAACAGGAACAGCATCCCCGCGTCCTGCGCCAGATCGGTGCGGAACATCAGGCCGCGCGCCCGTTCATCGGGCGTGTCCGCGATCTCGACCGCGAAGGCGATCACGCCGCCGCCGCTGGTCTCGATCTCGACGCGATCCCCGGGACAGGCGGCCTGTGCGCCTGAGGCCGCGAGAAGGGACGCCGCCAGAAACAGGCGCGCGGCAGTGCGCGCGGCAACATGCGCGGCGGTGCGCGCGTCAACGTGCGCGGCGGGGTCGGCCCTCATGCGGAGGGGTCCAGCGCGTCGCCCGACCCCTCATCCTCGTCGCTTTCTGTCGCCGCCGTCTCCCACGGACGCACTTCCGCCGCCATCAGGCCGCGCGGGCCGACCATGGTGCGCACCGCCACCGCCTCGCCCGGCGCCATGTCGGCGATGCCGGTGCGCCGCAGCACTTCCATATGCACGAAAACGTCTTCATTCTTGCCGAAGATGTTGAGAAAACCGAATCCCTTGCCCCGGTCGAACCATTTTACGCGCGCTGGCAGCAACGGCCCCTCGGCCAGCGCGGCGCCCGCAAATTCGCTCGGCCTCTCGGCGAAGCCCTGCTCTGTCCCCTCGCCCACCTCAAGGATCTGCACCGCTTGCCAGCCGCGCTCGAACAGCGCCGCCTCAAGCCGGATGGTCGCGCCCTCGGGCAAGGTCGTGCGACCGGACGCGCGCACGCAATTGGCGTGGGCGAGAATGTCGCCCTCGACGCCATCGGATATGACGAAGCCATATCCCCTGATCGCGTCATACCATTTGACGCGACCCTCAACCTCCACCACGCTTTGTTCAGAAACCACGTCCACGCACTTTCCCCCGAGACACACCCGCAGTTGCGCTCCCCCTGCGATCCACACACCCTGCGAGCCGAGAATCAGGATACGAATAAAATTGCCGCAAATAAACTGTCTTTTCTTGCGCCGTCTTGCGCTCGCGGCCCTGCTGTGCGGCGCGCTTGCGGCCTGCGCGGCAGGCCCCGCCGCGCCGCAAGGGCCGATGGCGCTGCAACGCCTGCTGCCGCTGAACCCGCCGCCGGAAATCACGGTGCGCGCAGAGGCGGACATGGCCGACGCGCTGGCCGCCGTGCGCCGCGTCGCGCTCAGGCGCGGCGACGCGGGCGCCGCGCCGCGCGTCGAGGCGGTGGCGGAGCCGTTTCTCTACGGCTCGCCGGTGGGGCGGCGGTATCTCGCGATGGCGCCCGCCCGCGCGCTGGCGATCGGCGATCCGCCCGAGCGGTGCCCCGCAGCCGGTCTTGGCGGGGATGCGGAGACCGTTGCCGGCGCGCAGGCGGCGGCCGGTCAGGCGCTGCGCCAGTGTCTTGCGGCGGTCGGGGGGCGCGCGGGCTGCGGCTGTCGGCTGATGGCGCTCGACGACATGCTGCTGGCCGGGCCGCTCGCCTTCACCTATGCGCCAGGCGTCGGCGGGCGGCTGGTGGGCGACGGCGCCGGCGGCAGGGGCGCGCCGCTCACCGTGGCGGAGCGCGCCACCGACGACCCCGCCCGCACGCTGATCGGGTTTTTTGACGCGGCGGGGCCGGTGGCGGTGGGCGAGGTCGATGACGGCGGCGGCGCAAGGCTGGTGCTGACCCCCTCCGGCGCGCTGTTCGAGGGCGCGCGGGAGCGGCGCGGCTGGCGGCGCGGGCGGATCATGGAGCGGCTGCTGCTGAGCGACGCCGACGGGCGGCGCATCATTGCGCTGATCGGCTTCGAGCCGGCCGACATCGCCGCCGAGGGCGCGGCGCTGGCGGCGTGGCCCAGGGGGTGATGGCGGGCGGGGACTTGCGCGGCGGCGCGATTTGCCGCCCCTTGAGCCGCCGACAAGCAACCGTGAGCGTCCGCGATGTTCCAGAGCTTCGATCTGCCCGATCACACCGCCCAAGGGCCCGCGCGGCTGGCGCGGCTGCGAGAGGAACTGCGCGCAGGCGGGCTGGACGGTTTTCTGGCGCCGCGCGCCGACGCGCATCAGGGCGAAAACGTCGCGCCCTGCGATGAGCGGCTGGCGTGGCTGAGCGGCTTCACCGGCTCGGCGGGCCTGTGCATCGCCCTGATGGCGCGCGCGGCGGTGTTCGTGGACGGGCGCTACACCCTTCAGGCGCGCGCGCAGGTGGACGCGGGCGCCTTCGAGATCATGTCGATTCTCGACGCGACGCCCGAGCAATGGCTGGCCGAGGCGCTGCCGAAGGGCGCGACGCTGGCGCTCGACCCGATGCTGCACACGGCGGCGGCGGTGGAGACGTTTCGCGCGGCGGCCGAACGCGCGGGCGGTCGGCTGCGGCTGCTCGACGCCAACCCGCTGGACGCGGCATGGGACGACCGCCCTCCCCCGCCGACCAGCGCGATCTATCCCCATCCGGTCGCGCTGGCCGGAGAGGACGCCGCCGCAAAGCGGGCGCGCGTCGGCGCCCTCGTGGCGCAGGCGGGCGCGGCGGCGGTCGCGCTGAGCCTGCCCGACAGCATCGCCTGGCTGCTCAACATCCGCGCCGACGACGTGGCCCGCCTGCCCGCGCCGCTGGCCTTCGCGCTGCTATACGCTGACGGCCGCGCGCGGCTGTTTGCGCACCCCGACAAGGTGGACGGCGCCACGCAGGCGCATCTGGGCGACGCGGTGACGGTGGAGGACGAAGCGGCGTTCGGCCCGGCGCTCGACGCGCTGAAGGGTCAGGCGGTGCTGGTGGACCGCGACAGCGCGCCCGCCTGGGTCAGCCTGCGGCTGGAGGCGGCGGGGGCGACGGTGGTCTGGGGGCGGGACCCCTGCATCCTGCCCAAGGCGATCAAGAACGCGGTGGAGCTGGCGGGCGCGCGCGCGGCGCATCTGCGCGACGGCGCGGCGATGGCGGCGTTCCTGTGCTGGCTTGCGCGGGAGGCGCCGAAGGGCGCGCTGACCGAGATCGCGGCGGTGCGCAAGCTGGAGAGCCTGCGCGCGGCGGGTAACGCCCTGCGCGACATCGCCTTCGAGACCATCTGCGGCGCGGGCGCGCATGGCGCCATCGTCCATTACCGCGTCAGCCGCCAAAGCGACCGCGCGATCCGGCCCTCAGAGCTGTTGCTTGTGGACAGCGGCGGACAATATCTGGATGGCACCACCGACATCACCCGCACCGTGGCGATCGGCGCGCCAGAGCCGGAGGCGCGGCGGCTGTTCACGCTGGTGCTCAAGGGCATGATCGCGGTCAGCATGGCGCGCTTTCCCGCCCGCACGTCCGGGCGCGAGCTTGACCCGCTGGCGCGCGCGGCGCTGTGGCGGGCGGGATACGACTATGACCACGGCACCGGCCACGGCGTCGGCAGCTATCTCAGCGTGCATGAGGGGCCGCAGAGCCTGTCGCGGCGCGGGGCTGAGCCGCTGGCGCCGGGCATGATCCTGTCCAACGAGCCGGGCTGCTATCTGGAGGGCCGCTTCGGCATCCGCATCGAGAACCTGCTCGTGGTCTCGCCGCGCGCGCCGGTGGCGGGCGGCGCGCGGGAGATGCTGGGCTTCGAGACGCTGACGCTGGCGCCCATCGACCGCGCGCTGATCGACCCGGCGCTGCTGACGGCGGCCGAGCGCGCGTGGCTTGACGTCTATCACGCCCGCGTGCGCGACGACATCGCGCCGCTCGTCGCGCCGGAGGTCGCCGGCTGGCTGGCGCAGGCCTGCGCGCCGATTTGAACGCGCGAGACCCGGCTCACGGGTTTGATCCCCCGGCGCAAGCCGCTATGTAGCCAAAAGTCGTATGAAGCCGGGGACGCCGCCAATGCTCGACATGCAGACACGCCTGGATGCGCCGGGCATGGGCAGGCTGGCCCACGCCCCCGCCGACCATCCCCCGGTGGCGCCCGCCCGCGTGGGCGTGCTGCTGGTCAACCTCGGCACTCCCGACGCCACCGACTACTGGTCGATGCGGCGCTATCTGGGCGAGTTCCTCAGCGACCGCCGCGTGATCGACTATCCCGCGTGGCTGTGGCAGCCGCTGCTGCAACTCATCATCCTCAGCAAGCGTCCGTTCAGCTCCGGCGAGGCCTATCGCGGCATCTGGAACAACGAACTGAACGAAAGCCCGCTGCTCACCACCACCCGCAGCCAGGCGGAGAAGGTGCGCACCGCGCTCACGCTCAGCCATGGCGACCGCGTCGTGGTGGATTTCGCGATGCGCTACGGCAACCCCTCGACCGACGCGGCGATTCGG
>CAZRFB010000106.1:0-19191 GCA_964599185.1 uncultured Rhodobacterales bacterium
CCACCAGCCAGCCTACTGAAACTTCAGGAGAATTTGGTGCTGCTGGAGAGACTCGAACTCTCGACCTCTCCCTTACCAAGGGAGTGCTCTACCACTGAGCTACAGCAGCCCGTTTTGGCGCCGACGTCCCGCCTGGGCGAAAGTCGGAAGCGCGCCACGCCTCAAAGTCCGTATCGCCAACCCCGCCGATGCGTAAGGCGAAGCCGCCCGCCGATCTGCGGCCCCGGAGCGGCGGCCTTTCGCTGCGCGGCATACGGTGGCGGGCGGCGCATTGCAAGAGCCTTTGACGCGCCTTGACGATTGCGGGGCTTCCGCGCTGCGACCACCGTCTGCTTCGCGCCGGCGCGCCCCGGGATCGGGGCTGGCGGCGCGATCGGGCTGCAGGGCGGGACATCCCTGGCCGAGCCTGTGGGCGTGCGCGCAAGACGCCGCGACGCCGCGCAAGGGGCGCGCGGATCGCCTTGTCCCTCCACCGCAAGGCGCCAGCCGCGCCCGCCTGTGACGCGGGTCAGCCGAACATGTCGGCGGTGATGCCCGCATACCAGCCGAGGCTCTCCTCGAAGGTCGCCTTGCGCAACGCGGCGTCCTCGCCGGTGGCGCTGATGAAGCTGTGCACCGAGGCGATCTTTTCCGGCGTCGGCTCATAGGACGCGCCCACCTTCACGCCGTCGTCGGGCGCGATCAGCGACCAGCAGGTGTTGGCGTAGCGCGCCGGGAACACGCGCGACCCGGTCAGCGCGCCCCGGATCGCCATCGCCGCCACCTTGGCCTGGCTGTTGGCCGAGAAGCCCGATTTCGGCATGTCGCCCTGCGCCGCCGAGTCGCCCAGCACGAAGATGTTCTCGTCGGCGCGGCTGCGCATGTCGCCCGGATGCACCGGCGCCCAGCCGCTGTCGTCGGTCACGCCCGCAAGGGCGGCGATTCGGCCTGCGGTCTGGGCGGGGATGACGTTGCACACGTCCACCTTCTGCGCCGCGCCCTCGACCACCACCTCCATCGTGTCGGGCCGCACCGCCACATCGCCGCCGCCGAACTCGGGGCCGATCCAGTCGATCATGCCGTCGTAGTGCAGCCCCCAGCCCTCCTCGAACAGCGCCTGCTTGGAGTATTTCTCCTTGGGGTCGAAGATCAGGATCTTGGCGGTGGGGTTGGACTGCCTGAGCAGGTTGGCGATCATCGAGACCCGCTCATAGGGGCCGGGCGGGCAGCGATAGGGGTTTGGCGGCGCCACCATGGCGAACACGCCGCCCTGCGGCATCGCTTCGACCATCGCCTTCAGCAACTGCGTCTGCGGCCCGGCCTTGTAGGCGTGCGGCATGATCCCGGCCGCCGCAAGGCTCCAGCCGGGCACGGAACCCTCGCGAAAGTCGATGCCCGGCGACAGCACCAGCCGCTCGTAGGGCAGGCTGGCGCCGCCCGCCAGCGTCACCACGCGCGCCACCGGGTCCACGCCGGTCGCCATGTCGTGGACCACCCGCACCCCGTCGCCGATCCGCCCGTAGCCGTGCTGGAGGCTCTCGAAACTGCGCACGCCGCCGAGGTAGAGGTTGGAGAAGAAGCACGAGGTATAGACCGGGCTGGCCTCGACCAGCGTCACCTCCAGCGCGCCCTCGCTGTCGCGGGCGAGATAGCGCGCGGCGGTGGCGCCGCCCGCGCCGCCGCCGATCACCACCACGCGCGGCCGGGCCTGGCCGAAGACGGCGGGCGCCGACAGCAGCGCCCCGCTGACGGCGGCGGCGCCGACGAAAGTGCGACGGTTGATTTTCATGGCTTTTTTTCCTCCCGGTTATGGCGCGTTGCGCGCTTCGTGGCGGTTTCGTGTTTCGGCCTGGGATTTATCGCACGGTGGCGAAATAGGCGGCCAGCGCCGCGATCTCCTCACTCGACAGCCGCGCCGCCATCATCTGCATCACCGGATGCGGGCGCAATTTCTGCTTGTAGGCGTGCATCGCCGCCACGAAATCGGACGGCGCCCATTGCGTGATCGACGGCACGCCCTGATCCGATCCGTCGCGCTGGTGGCAGGTGGCGCATTCCGCCGCGAGATAAGCGCCAAACTCGCGGTCGCCCTCGATGGCGAGCACGTCGGGCGGCAGATGCGGCGCGGTCGCGCGCGCGGTCGGCTCCGCCTCGGGGATGTCACGCGGCCTGTCCGACCAGTCGCGCAGGTAGGCCAGCAGCGCCGCGCGCGCCGTCGGCTCGGCCATGCCGCGATAGCTCATGCGCGTGCCGGAGACGAGCGCCTTGGGGTTGGCGATATAGGCGTCCAGCGTCTCGTAAGTCCAGGTCAGCCCGTCGGCCCCCATGCGGCGCATGGATTTGGAGTAGTCATAATCGCCAACCGACGCTGCCCGCCGCCCGAACAGCCCGTTCAGAACCGGCCCGGTGCGATTGGCGGCGCCGGGGCCGACCGAGTGGCAGGGCGCGCATTGCAGGCCGAATAGCCGCGCGCCGCGCGCTGCGTCGCCGATCTGCTCCGCCGTCGCGGGCGCGACCGAGAACAGCGCAAGGACGCCCGCAACGGCGCCCCAGCGCATGGCTTACAGCCTCACGGCGGCGCGCGCCTCACTCATCGGGGGTGACGTCCACCACCGAGGCGTGCGCGGTGATCTCGACCGTCGCCTTGCAGTTCTCCATGCAGGGCTCGCGCACGAACAGCGGCAGTTCGGCGGCGTCGCGGTCGTCCACGAAAAACCCCTCCGCATTGGGCAGCGTCACCTCAAGGAAGTTTTCTTTCGACAGCACGAAATCATCTTCCACCAGGTCGTTGTTGTAAAGAATGTAGGCGACGATGGCGTACACCTCGTCGTCGGTCAGCACCTGCGCGCCGCCGAACGGCATCGAGCGGCGCACATAGTCGAAGGCGGTGGACAGGTGCGGCCAGTAGGAGCCGACGGTCTTGAGCGGGTCGTCGTTGTCAAGCGTGTCCATACCGCCCGCCAGTTTGGGCCAGTTGCCGGAGCCCTCACCGAATTCGCCGTGGCATGAGGCGCAGTTGTCGGAGAACAGCTCCTCGCCGGTCGCGACGTCGCCGGAGCCTTCGGGCAGGCCGTCGCCGTTGGGGCTGACGTCGAGATCCCAGGCGGCGATCTCCTCGGGCAGCGCGGGGCGGCCGAGGCCCAGCGGCCCGGCCTGCGCAGGGTCGGCGAACGCGGGCGCGGCGAGCGCCGCAGCGAGCGCGGCGCCGGTCAGAATCTCATGAAATTTCGACATTCTCGGCCTCTCCGGTCGGCTTGACCCACCATGTCTGGATGCAGTTGTTGTGATAGACGGAGTTCAGCCCGCGTACGGCGCGCAGTTCGTTCTTGGTCGGCTGCACATAGCCGGTGCTGTCGACGGCGCGCGATTGCAGCAGCATCTCGGCCCCGTCCCAGTCGTGCTCAAGATAGAAGCGGTGCAGCGCCTTGTCGCCGTCGTGCGGCGCGAGGCGGGCGGTGCGCCAGTTGCGGCCGCCGTCCACCGTGACATCGACGCGCGCGATGCGCCCGCGCCCCGACCACGCCAGCCCGGTGATCACCAGCGGCCCGGGGCCGTGGCTGATCGGCGCCTGCGGCGAGGGCGAGGTGATCACCGATTTGGCGTCCATCACCCAGGTCCACTTGCGCGCCGAGCCGTCGGCCATGGTGTCGGTGTATTTCGAGGTCTCCTCGCGACTTTCCACCGCCGTGTTCCGCACTTCGATGCGGCGCAGCCACTTGACCCACATGTTGCCTTCCCAGCCCGGAACCACCAGCCGGACCGGATAGCCATGCTCCATGCGCAGCGCCTCGCCGTTGGCCTTGAACGCCACCAGCACGTCGTCCAGCGCCTTCTCCATCGGGATCGAGCGGCCATTGGAGGAGGCGTCGGCGCCCTCGACGAACACCCAGCCGGCCGAGAGGTCCGCGCCCGCCTCGATCAGCAGGGTTTTCAGCGGCACGCCGACATACTCCATGTTGTGGATCATGCCGTGGGTGAACTGCGCGCCGTTGAGCTGGGCGCCCGCCCACTCCATGCCGGTGTTGGCGGCGCATTCGCAGAAGTGCACCCGGCTCTCGCGCGGAAACCGCTCAAGCTCGGCGTAGCTGAACACCAGCGGCCGGGCGACCATGCCGTTGATCATCAGGCGGTAGTCGTCCTTCGACAGCTCGATGGCGCCGGAGTGGTGGCGCTCGAAGGCGCAGCCCTGCGGCGTGATCGTGCCGTCGAGGGCGTGGATCGGCGTGAAGTTGATCGAGCTGATCGGGTCGGCGGTCAGCCAGGGCACGTTGCGGCGCACCACCTCGCCCTCGAAATGGATCGGCATGCCATAGGGCGTGGCGTCCACGCCCTCGCCAAAGCCCTGCGCCCAGGGCTGGATCTCGGTGATCAGCGGATCGGGCGCCGCCGCCCGCGCGCCGACCGCGCCTGCGGCCAGCGCGCCCCCTGCTGCGACGCCCGCGCGCAGAAAGCCGCGCCGTGTCTGGCCTTTTTGCGTAGTGTCACCCATGGCGACGCTCCTTCGTTCTCGTGTGTCCGTCATCAGGCCCCGGCGACGACGACCGAGTCGTTCGGCGCCAGCGTCACCACGCCGATGTTGCGGATATGGCTCTCCAGCACGTCCCAGATCTGCGGCCCCTCGGTCCCCTCGTTGACCGAAGCCCAGCCGCCGACGGTGTAGGTCTTGCCCGCGTCGATCGCTTCGCCGGTCTCCAGCAACGTCATGCCGGTGATGCGTTCGCCGATCGGCCTGGCGACGTCGATGCGATAGCTTAGGCCGCCGATGCGCACCATGTCGCCGCCCTGCTGGTAATAGGGGTCGGGGTTGAACAGGTTGTCGGCCACGTCCTCAAGGATCTCGTGGACGCGCGCCCCGGTCATCTCGGTGCGATAGCACTGGCCATAGGTCATCGAGGTGACGTTGTGGATGTCCTCGCGGGTGATCGGGTCGCCCGGCATCAGGCTGGGGCCCCAGCGCACGCCGGGGCTCATGGCGATCTGCACGTCGCGCTCGCTGCGGATCGCGTCGCAGATCAGGTCGTCCCATGAGCCGTTGAAGTTGCCGCGCCGGTAGAGCAGGCTTTCTGTCTGGCCGACCACCGTCTCAAGCTCGGCCTTGAACGGCGCGCGCTCACCATCAATCAGCGCCGCCATCTCCGGGTCGGGCGCGATCACGTCGGAGAAGATCGGGATCAGCTTGTGGCGAAAGCCCATCATCCGCCCGTCGCGCACGTCCAGATCGACGCGGCTGACGAACTTGCCGTTGGAGCCGGACGCGATCAGGATCGTGTCGCCCACCAGCACCGGCTCGGGGATCGCGTCATGGGTGTGGCCGGTCAGGATCACGTCGATGCCGCGCACGGCTCCCGCCATCTTGCGGTCCACGTCGAAGCCGTTGTGCGACAGGCACACCACCAGATCGGCGCCCGCGTCGCGGACCTCATCGACCACCGCCTGCATCCGCTCCTGCCGCACGCCGAAACTGTATTCGGGGAACATCCAGCCGGGGTTGGCGATCGGCATGTAGGGGAAGGCCTGGCCGATCACCGCGACGCGCACGCCGCCCTTCTCGAACATCTTGTAAGGCTCGAACGCCGGTTCGTTCCATTCGGAGTCAAAGATGTTGGCCCCGAGGAACGGGAACGGCAGGCTCTCGACGATCTCCTGCACCCGTTCCGTGCCGAGGGTCCATTCCCAGTGGCTGGTCATCGCCTCCACGCCCAGCGCGTTCATCACGTTGACCATGTCCTGCCCCTTGGTCAGGAACGAGGTCATCGAGCCGTGCCAGGTGTCGCCGCCGTCCAGAAGAATGCTGTCGGGCCGCGCGGCGCGGATCGCCTTGACCACGGTCGCCACCCGGTCCATGCCGCCCATCCGCCCGTAAGCCTTTCCCAGCGCGACGAAATCGGGATAGGTCAGGGCATAGGCGTCGCGGCTGGCGGGCGCGAGGTTGAACATCTTGATGAAGTCGGCGCCGGTCACATGCGGCGGTTTGCCCTGCGCGGCGCCGACGCCGATGTTGATCTCCGGCTCGCGGAACCAGATCGGCTTGAGCTGGGCGTGGAGGTCGGTGATGTGGATCAGCGTGACGTTGCCGAAATCGTCGAATTGCAGGAGCTGGTCCTGGCTGAGCGCCTGCTGCGCCGCCAGCCGCGACCAGTTCCCCAGACCCGAGGCGCCGACGATGGCCGAGGCCGCCACGGATGCCTGAAGAAATTCGCGCCGCGTGATCATCGTTGGTCTCCTCGGTCGCCGGACAAGCCTTCCGCGGTCGCGCGCATCGCGCGCGCGGCGGCCTGTCCGCGATGGTGTCTCGTGTATCGGGGCGCGGCGTCCGCGCCCCTTGTCAGTGGCGGACCGCCACGCCCTCAACCGACAGCCCGTTGCCGCGCGAGGCGACGTAGAGCTCCAGCGCCTTGAACTCGTCCGATCCCGGCGCGAACGTCTCGCCCCTTGTGTCGCGGACGCAGCCCTTGAAGCGCTGCTGCGCCGTCACCAGGCCTGCGTCCTTCAGCCGATAGAGCGGAAAGCCGTTGACCTGGCCCTGGCTGAGATGGTCGGCGCGGATCATGTGGCCAAAGTTCTGTTCGTGACAGTTGGCGCAGGACATCTCCAGCTGGCCATAGCGGGTGTAGTAGATCTCCTTGCCCTTCTCCCAGAACGGGGCGGCGGGGCCGTCGATCGCCACGTTCACCGGCAGGCCGCGCGACTGCATCGCGATCAGCGCCATCACGTCCTTCATCGGGTCGGAGGTGACCTTCCACGCCTCCGCGCCCATGCGCTCGGTGCGGCACTCGTTGATGTAGTTCTCGATCAGCATCAGCTTGCCGGTCTCGGCGTCCACCTTCGGCGTCACGGCGCGCAGGCCCGCCATGCTCTCCGGTCCCTCGTGGCAGGAGGCGCAGGATTTCTCCGCCGTCCCCTCGGCCTTGTTCCAGCGGTCGAGACCCCGGTCCACGAACACCATGCCCGGATTGTCGAAGTCGTCCTTCTGCAACGCGCGGGTCTCATCCTCGCGGAACAGCCAGCCCGAATAGATCGTGGTCAGCGCCCCGTTCAGATGCGCGGGCGCCGGAGCCGAGGTGATCAATTCGAGTTCGCCGTCGATGACAAGCGTATCGTCAGCCGGTCCCGCCAGCGCCGCGCCGGAAAAAGCCGCGCCGAATGCCGCCGCAGCGGCCAAAGTGATCGTGAGCACGCGATTCCGCATGACGTTTTCTCCCCGACTGTTGACGCCCGTTCAGATCAGGCGATTGCGATGGGCTTCACATCTTCATAGACGGCGCCGTCGTCGTCGTACCAGGTGAACTTGAACTCGCCAGCCGCATCGACCTTCGCATCGAACTCGAAATACGGATTGGTCGAAACCGCCGGCTCGATCGCCACGTCGATCACGTTCACGCCGTTGAAGTCGCAGGTGAACCGGTTGATGATCGAGCGCGGGATCAGATTGCCGTCCTTGTCCTTGCGCTGACCGGACTCCATCTTGTGGCTGATCAGCGTCTTGAGGGTCACGACCTCGCCGATGGCGGCGGTCTTGGGCACCTTCACGCGGGGTTTTGCGTCCTTGGCCATGTTTTCTCTCCTGATCCTGTCTGCTTCAGCCGCCGCAACCGCCGATGGTGACCTTCACGGTCGCCTGCGCCTGCACCACCGAGCCGTCGGCCATGCGCGCCATCGCCACCACGTCCTGCGTCTTGGCGAGACGGATCCGCGTCGAGGCGCGCTGCGCGCCAGCGGCGGGGCCGAAGGCGAAGGTCGCGACCGCAGGCTCGGGGTTGCCGGTGGCCAGCAGCATGATCGCCACCGCGCCCGGCGCGCTCACCTCGACCGGCACCGTGTTGCCGTTCTCGGCGATCTCCGGCGCGGTGAGGGTGATCCCGCCGGCGCCGGGCGTCGCGCCGCCGGTGAAGGCCGCGATCCGCTCATCCTCGGTCGCCGCAAGGCTGAGGCCCGGCAGCGCGCAGGCCGCAGCCCCGCCAAGGCCGAGCAGGATGGTTTCGCGTCTGGATAGCATCATCGTCATGCTCCTTTCGAAAATGGGCGCCCTGTCAGTCCTTCAGCGTCATCAGGTAGGCGACGACATCCTCGATCTGCTGCGCCGACAGGATCGGCGGCAGATCGGCGGGCGCCGCCTCGCCGGTGTAGCCGTCGCCGGGGCGGGTGAAACCCGTGGTCTTGTAGAACGCAGGCATGAAGCTGGCCTCGAACGTCATCTTGGCGTTGGTGACGATGCCGCGCAGCTGCGCTTCGGTCCAGCGGCTGCCCGCGCCGTCGAGCATCGGGCCGATGTCGCCGGGAAACTGCACGTCGGGCAGCGCGCCGACCGTGTGGCACGCGACACAGTTGCCCAGCGCGCGCGACGTGACCACCGTGACGCCCGCCTGCGGGTCGCCCGGCTGTCCGGTGAGCGACTCCGCCACCGCGCCGTCGGCGAACGTCACCATGCCGGGCGCGATCTCCGCCACGGCGGCGCCTGCGAAAAGCGCTGTGGCGAGGCTCAATGGAACGATGGCAGATTTCATGGCGTCACTCCCGGTTCGTTTCTTTCGTAAAGGCTAGCGTCAACGCACGAACCAGCGCAATAGGAATATTCGCATTTATGAATTACCATAACGCCGCACCCCGGCGCCGCACTCCCTGCCGCATCCCGGCGGAGCGCCTCAGTTCGCCGCGTTGATCCGCGCGGCGAGATATTTCTGGAAGTGCTCGCCCGATTCGTAGCCATGGTCGCGCACCCAGGTCAGCAGCGCCTCGGTGGTGGCGACCCCGAACGCGCCCGGCATCGCGACGACGGCGGCCTGCGCGGCGGTCTTTCCCTCGGGAACCTCCTCGGGCAGGAAGATCAGCGTGGGCGTGAACACCACGCCCCAGCGCACCGCCATGTCCTTTTCCGGCAGCGCGACGCCGTCGAAGTCGGTCACCTCCACGTCGCCGAACAGGTTCATCTGCACGACGAAGTAATTTTCGCGAATCAGCGCCTCGATCCTGGGGTCGGGAAACACCTTCTCGTGCATTTCGGTGCAGTAGATGCAGCCGCGCTGCTCGAAGGTGATCAGCAGGCGCTTGCCCTCGGCGCCCGCGTCGGCGAGGTCTTCGCGCAGGTCCTTGAACGTGTCGCGCAGCCAGTCGGGCTTGTGCAGGCCGTCGTCGCCCAGCTCGCTCGCCAGCGCGGGCGCGCCGAGGCCGAGGGCCAGCACGATGGCGAAAAGGCGGTTTATCATGGCGTCTCTCCTCCCAGAGATCATTTCAGCGTCGCGGTCCAGTCGAAATTGCGCAGCAGGAACGCGCCGATCATGTTGACGGAATTGGTGGCGATCAACAGCGCGAAGACGATCAGCATCACGCCCATCGCCTTCTCGACATACCCCAGATAGCGGCGATTGCGCCCCACCCAGGCGAGGAAGGGCCGCGCGAACAGCGCCGCGAGCACGAACGGCGCCGTCATGGCGAGGCCATAGACCATAAGCAGCGCGCCGCCGCGCCACAGATCGCCCATGCCGCTGGCCACCATCAGGATCGCGGCGAGCGCCGGCCCCACGCAGGGCGTCCAGCCAAAGCCGAACGCCAGCCCCATCACATAGGCGCCGATGATCGAGGTGGGCGCGGCCTTCGCCTCCAGCCGCGCCTCGCGATACAGGAACGGGATGCGCACGACCCCCAGGAAATGCAGCCCGAACGCCATCAGCACGGCCGCCGCGACCCAGGACAGCGACTCCTTCCACTGCACGAACGCCCGGCCGAGCGCGGTTGCGCCAAGGCCCAGCAGCACGAAGATCGTGGTCACGCCCAGCGCGAACACCGCCGCCTGCGCCACCAGCCGCTTTTGCGCGCCCGGCGCCACGCCGCCCTCGGCGCGCAGCTCGCCCATCGAGACGCCCGCCATGTAGCACAGGTAGAACGGCACCATGGGCAGGATGCAGGGCGACAGGAACGACAGCAGCCCCGCCAGCGCCGCGCCGCCAAAGGAAATATCCAGCATCGCGCCCCCACACCGCTTCGTCAGCGCCGCTTATTGCGCTGACACAGGAAATCATTTATATATTTCTATATAACAATCCGGCGGTCAATGATGCAGTCATCCGCGCCCCTGCGACGCTTGCGCCGCACCCTGATCGCCAGCGCGCTGACGCTGGCGGGGTTGGTCGCGTCGGCGCGCGCGGAGATGGCGCTGCTGATGGTCGAACAGGCGGGGTGCGTCTATTGCCAGCAATGGAACGCCGAGATCAGCGCGATCTATCCGCTGACCGACGAGGGCCGCGCAGCGCCGCTCAGGCGGGTTGACCTTGCCGCGCCCACGCCGCCGGGCGTTACGCTCGACCGTCCGGCGCTGTTCACGCCGACCTTCGTGCTGCTGGACGACGGGCGCGAAGTGGGGCGGATCGAGGGCTATCCCGGCGAGGATTTCTTCTGGGGTCTGCTGGGCGGTCTGCTGAAGCAGGCGGCGGCGCGCTGAGCGGGGCGGGATTTCTCGCGCAACCCCGCGCGGCGGCCATGGCGCCCGGGCGCGAGGATTGCGATAAACAGCCTATGTCGCCCGATGACGCCAACCCGACGCCCTTCGACGCCGACCCGGCGCCGCTGTCTCTGGTGGCGCGCGCGCCGGAGGCCGCGACCTTTCTCAAGGCGATGGGGCACGACGGGCGGCTGCTGATCCTGTGTCACCTCTGCCACGGTCCGAAAAGCGTGACCGAACTGGAGAACCTGCTCGACCAGCGGCAGGCGGCGGTAAGCCAGCAACTCGCGCGGCTGCGGCTGGAGGGCATGGTGCGCGCGCGCCGCGACGGTCAGGCGATCTATTATTCGATTCTCGACCCAAGGGTGGGCGCGGCGATCACGCTGCTCGCCCGGCTATTCCACGACCCCGCCGCAGAAGTTGACCAGACAGAAGCTGACCAGACAGAACGCGACCGGACAGAGCGCGACCGATAAAAGCGGGGCGAACGACAACCGCCGCAGCCGCGCTGCGGCGCGCGACAGGGAGGAACGCCATGGATACGCTGCCGTTCGGCGCGCTCGCCGCGCTTGTCGGTCTCGCAGGCGGCGCAGTGATGGGCCTTGCCGCGCGGCTGGGCGATTTCTGCACGCTCGGCGCGATCGAAAGCGCCGTCTATGGCAAGGATCAGCGTCGGCTGCGGCTGTGGGGCGTCGTGCTGGGCGTGGCGATCCTCGCCGTGCAGGCCGCCGCCGCCGCCGGGCTGATCGACCTTTCCGCCACGTTCTACCACAGCATCGCGTGGAACCCGGTCGCCTCGGTCGCGGGGGGACTGGTGTTCGGCTATGGCATGGCGATGGCGGGCAATTGCGGTTTTGGCGCGCTGGCGCGGTTTGGCGGCGGCGACCTGCGCTCGCTGGTGGTGGTGGTGGTGATGGGCATATCGGGCTTTGTCGCGCTGTCCGGCCCGCTGGCGCCGGTGCGTCTGTGGCTGTTTCCACAGATCGACGCGACCGGCGCGCAGGGCGTCGCCCACGCCGCGCAGGCGCTGACCGGCGCGCCCGCGCTGCTGACGGCGGCGGTGATCGGCGGCGGTTGCCTTGTCTGGGCGCTGTCGCATGCGCCGCTGCGCGCGCGGCCCGGCATGGTCGGCTGGGGCGTCGCCGCGGGGCTGGCGGCGGCCTGGGGGCTGGCGGGCACGTCCTGGCTGGCCGATGCGAGCCTTGGCGCCGTGCCGGTGGAGGGGCCGTCCTTCACCGCGCCGGTGGGCCGGACGCTGATCTTTCTGATGACCGCGACCGCAGGCGGCGTGTCGTTCTCGGTCGGCTCGGTCGTGGGGGTGATGCTGGGCGCGTTCGCAGGCTCGATGCTGCGCGGCCTGTTCCGCTGGGAGGCCTGCGACGACCCGCGCGAACTGGGCCGGCAGGTCGGCGGCGCCGTGATGATGGGGGTGGGCGGCGTGGTCGCGATGGGCTGTTCGGTAGGGCAGGGGATCACCGGCTTCGCGACGCTGGCGTGGTCGGGCCCGGTCACGCTGGCCGCGATCGGCGCCGGGGCCTTGCTGGGCCTCAACCGCCTGATCGCGGGCTTTCAGCCCGAGGGCTGAGCGCCGGGCGGCGCGTCAGCCGCGCAGCGCCGCCAGCCGCGCCAGCAGCCCTTGCGTCGAGCCGTCGAGCGCGCTGGCGTCGCCGCCCTGCACGGCGGTCAGCACCTCGCCCGCCATGACCTTGCCCAGCTCCACCCCCCACTGGTCGAACGGGTTGATCCCCCACAGCGCCGCCTGCGCGAACACCTTGTGCTCATACAAAGCGATCAGGCGGCCCAGCGCGAAGGCGTCGAGGCGGCGGTGCAGGATGGTGGTCGAGGGGCGGTCGCCGGGAAAGGTCCGGTGCGCGGCCAGCCGGTCGATCTCGGCCGCCGCGACGCCCTTGGCGGCCATCCCGGCGCGGACCTCCGCCTTGGTGCGTCCAAAGGCCAGCGCGGCGGACTGCGCCAGGCAGTTGGCCAGCAGCTTGGCGTGGTGGTCGCCCAGCGGCGCGACCGGTTCGGCGGCGGCGATGAAGTCCACCGGGATCACATCGGTTCCCTGATGGATCAGCTGGAAGAACGAGTGCTGGGCGTTGGTGCCCGGCTCGCCCCAGATCACCGGGCCGGTCTTGTGGGCCACGGGCAGGCCGTCCAGCGTCACGCGCTTGCCGTTGCTCTCCATGTCGAGCTGCTGGACGTAGGCCGGAAAGCGCTCAAGCCGCTGGTCGTAGGGGATCAGCGCCACGGTGGGCCAGCCCATCGCATTGCGCCGCCAGACGCCGACAAGCGCCAGGATCACCGGCAGGTTCGCCTCCAGCGGCGCGCTCAGGAAATGGCGGTCCATGGCGGCGGCGCCGTCGAGCAGGGCGCGAAAGCGCTCCGCCCCGGCGGCGATGGCGATGGGCAGGCCGATGGCGCCCCACAGCGAATAGCGCCCGCCCACCCAGTCCCAGAAGCCGAACACGCGGCTCTCGTCGATGCCGAAGGCGGCGCAGGCGGGGATGTTGGTGGAGACCGCCGCCATGTGGCCGTCGGCGCCCGCGCCCAGCGCCGCGCGCAGCCAGTCGCGCGCCGAGACGGCGTTGGTCATCGTCTCCTGCGTGGTGAAGGTCTTGGAGGCGGCGATGACGAGGGTGCGGCGCGGATCAAGGCTGCGCGTCACGTCCGCCAGATGGGCGCCGTCCACGTTCGAGACGAAATGCGCGCGCGGCCCGCCCGCGTCCGCCGCGATGGCGCGCGCCGCCATCACCGGGCCGAGGTCGGAGCCGCCGATGCCGATGTTGATCACGTCGGTGAACGGCGCGCCGTCATCGGCGGCGTAGGCGCCGCCGCGCACGGCTTCGGCGAAGGCGAGAAAGCGGTCGCGCGCAGCCGCCACCTCCGCCACGCCCGCGACATCGGGCGCGCAGCCGCCGCGCAGCGCCATGTGCAGCGCGGGGCGGCCTTCGGTGACGTTGACCGCCGCGCCCGCCGCCATCGCGTCGCGCCGCGCCTCGACCCCCGCCGCGCGCGCCAGCGCCATCAGCGCCGCCCAGGCGCCGGCGTCGATCTTCTCCTTGGAGAAGTCCACCGTCAGGTCGTCGAGCGACGCCGAGAACCGCGCGAATCGCCCCGCGTCCGCGGCGAACAGCGCGCGCAGGCTCAGCGGGCGCAGGCGGTCGGCGTGCGGCGCAAGCGCGCGCCAGGCGGCGTCGGCGGTCATCGGCGTTTCCTTTCGGTCTGGGCGGACTAGGTGCGCGCCTTGTGACGCGGATCGCGCGCGCGGGACAGTTTTTTATGGTTCTCGATCAAAACTTTCCCCATGATCCGCGCCGGGGAGAGCATCCGCCATGCGCGAAGACGGACAGACGATAAGCGTGCCGCAGCCGGATATCGAAGCGGTGGATCACGTGGTGGCGATCGGCGCCTCGGCCGGCGGGCTGGAGGCGCTTGAATCGCTGTTCGACCACCTCCCGGCCGCCACGGGCGCGGCCTTCGTGGTGATCACGCACCTCTCGCCCGACTTCAAGAGCATCATGGACGAACTGCTCGGCCGCCGCACCGCGATGCCGGTGCATGTGGTCGAGGACGGCGAGACGCTTGAGGCCAATCACGTCTATGTGATCCCGCCGGGCAAGGACATGATCGTGCAGGCCGGGCGGCTGTATCTGACCGACCGTGAGGGGCATGGCGCGCCCTCGGCGCCGATCGACCTGTTCTTCGGCGCGCTGGCGCAGGCGTTCGGGCGGCGGGCGACCGGAGTGATTCTGTCGGGCACCGGCGCCGACGGCGCGCGCGGCGCGCGGGCGCTGCGCGCGGCGGGCGGCTATGTGATCGCGCAGACGCTGGAGACTGCGCGATTCGACGGGATGCCGCGCGCGGTGGCCGAGATCGGCGCCGTGGACGCGGCGCTGGCGCCGCAGGACATCGGCCCGGCGCTGGCGACGCGGCTGGCGCGGCTCGACGCGGCGGCGCCAGAGATCGCGGCGCCGGGCGACGCGGGCGCGGTGTCGCGCATCCTTGAGCGGGTGCTGGGCGGCGCCAACGTCGATTTCAGCGAATACAAGAAAACCACCGTGCTGCGCCGGATCGCGCGCCGGATGCAGAACGCCGGGCTGCACACGCTGGAGGCATACCACGACGAACTCGCGCGCAGCCCCTCGGAGGTGCGCGCGCTGGCCGACGACCTGCTGATCGTGGTCACCGAATTCTTCCGCGACCCCGCCGCCTTCGACCTGCTGGCGCAGACCGTGATCCCCGCGCTGCTGTCTGGCGACGCCGAGCGCGCGGTGCGGATCTGGATCCCGGCGGTCGGCACCGGGCAGGAGGCCTATTCGGTGGCGATGCTGCTGCGCGAGGCGGCGGACGCGCTGGGGCGCGAGCCGCGCGTGCAGATCTTCGCCACCGACATCAGCCCCGCCGCGCTCGACCGGGCGGCGGCGGGCGTCTATTCTGAGACCGAGATGGCGGGCGTCTCGCCTGCGCGCCGCGCCGCGTTCTTCGAGCGCAACGACGAGGGCGACTGGCGGGTCGGGCCCGAGATCCGCAACTGGATCGTGTTCGCCCAGCACAACATGCTGCGCGACCCGCCGTTCATCAACACCAACCTTATTTCCTGCCGCAACGCGCTGATCTATTTCGAGCCTTCGGCGCAGAACAAGGCGCTGTCGCTGTTTCATTTCAGCCTGTCGAGCGGCGGCTTCCTGCTGCTGGGGCCAAGCGAGTCGGTCGGCGAGGACGGCGGGCGCTTCGCCGCCATCGACGCGCGCTGGCGGCTGTTTCGCAAGCGTGGCGCCGACCGGCGCGACGCGGGCGCGATGGGAGAACTGATCGCGAGCGGGCGCTGGGCGGCGGACGGGCTGGCGCGCCGCCGCGCGGCGGCCTCCGCCGGGCCGACGCGCGGCGCCAACGCCGCCGCGCTGCAGGCGGTGCTGGAGCTGTTCGCGCCGGCCGGCCTGCTGATCGGGCGCGACCGCGAGTTGCTGCATGTGGTCGGCGAAGGCCAGCGCCATCTGGCGCCGCCCCAGCCGGGGCCGTTCACGCGCGACGTGCTCAAGCTGATCCGCCCGGGTCTGCGCGCGGCGCTGTCCACCGCCATCGAGCGCACGCTGCGCACCGGCGCGGCGGCGGCCTATGCGGCGGGGGAGGGCGCGGAGACCCTGACGCTGTCGGCGCATCCCGTCCACGGCCTCGACGGCGCGACCGACCGGGTGTTCATCGCCTTAGGCGCGGCCCCGGCGGAGGCGACGCCCGGCGCGGCGCAGCCGCTCGACAAGGCCGCCGAGCAGCGCATCGCCTGGCTGGAGGAGGCGCTGCGCGCCGAGCGCGAGAACCTGCAGGCGATGCTTGAGCAACTTGAGACCGCGAACGAGGAGCTTCAGTCCACCAACGAAGAACTGATGACCGCCAACGAGGAGTTGCAGAGCACCAACGAAGAGTTGCACTCGGTCAACGAGGAACTCTACACGGTCAATGCGGAATATGAGCGCAAGAACGATGAGCTGACCCAGCTCACCAAGGATGTCTCGGGGCTGTTGCAGGCGACCGGGGTCGGCGTGGTGTTCGTGGACCGGGCGCTGAACGTGCGCCGCTTCACCGCCACCGCGACGCGGGTGGTCAACCTGATTCAGGGTGACGAGGGCCGCCACCTCAGCCACATCACCCATCAGCTTGTCGGCTTTGACCTGTGCGGCTGGCTGGAGAGCGCCATGGAGCGCGGCGCGATGCAGGAGGAGGAGCGCTGCGCGGCCGATGGCGCGGTGTGGATGGTGCGCGCCGCGCCGGTGCGCGACGGACGCGCGGTCAGCGGCGCCGTGGTCAGCCTGATCGAAGTGTCGCGGCTGGTGGCGGCGGAGGCCGACGCGCGCGCCCGCAGCGCCGAGTTGCGCCATCTTCTCGACTGGGTGGGCGCGGTGTCGCTGCAATTCTCCAGCGACGGGCGGCTGGTGGGCGGCTCCGGCGACTGGCGCGCCTTCACCGGGCAGGACGTGGCGGATTTGCGCGGGTCGGGCTTGCGCGGGGCGGAGGACCGCGGCTGGCTGGAGATCGTCCACCCCGACGATGCGGGCGCGGTGGCGGCGGAATGGGCCGCCGCCCATGCCGGGGGTCGCGCGTTCCAGCTGTCGGCGCGGCTGCGCAGGCCGGAGGGCGGCTGGCGCCCGGTCACGCTGGCGGGCGGGCCGGAGCATGACGGCGCGCGCCCGCTGGGCTGGTTCGTCTATGCCCGCGACGCGGCGGATGCGGCGCAGGCGCGCCACGACGCTGACCTCTCCGACCAGCGCGCGGCGGCGCTGGCGGAAATGGCGTTCGCGGGGTGTTACACGCTTGATCCGGCCGCGGGGGAGATCGACATCGACGCCCGGCTGGCGGCGCTGACCGGGCTGGCGGCGGGCGCGCAGCCTGCGGCGGCCTATGAGGCGCGGCTCAGCCCCGCCAGCCGCCGGGCGCGCGCGGCGGCGCTGGCGGCCTGCGCGCAGGCCGGGCGCTGGAGCGCGGATGTGTCGCTGACGCTGGCCAGCGGCGCGGCGGCGCAGTTTCGCGACGAGGGCGTGGTCAAGGGCGCGGCGCTGATCGGCGCGCTGACGCCGCTCGACGGGCGCGCGGCGGATGCGGCGCTGGCCGAGGAGATCCTGCGCTCAAGCCCGGTGGAGGTGGCGGTGCTCGACCCCGCCACCTTGCGCATCCTGCGCGCCAACCCCGCCGCGCTGAACAACCTCGGCTACGCCGAGCGCGACCTGACCCGGCTGGCCTATCCCGACCTGCTGCCGGAATACGACGCGGCGGCGTTCGCCGCGCTGATCGCGCCGCTGCTGTCGGGGGAGCGCGCCGAGGTGCGGATCGAAACCTTCGCGCTGCGCCGCGACGGCGCGACCTATGATCTGTCGCTGTCGCTGCGCCCGATGGCGGGCGGCGCGCGGATCGCCGCCGTCGGCCGCGACCTGACCGAGCGGCGCGGCGTGGAGGAGGCGCTGCGGCGGCGCACCGAGGCGCTGGCGCGCTCGAACCGCGACCTTGAGCAATTCGCCTTTCTGGCCGGGCACGACCTGATCGCGCCGCTGGGCCGCATCGCCGCGCGGGCGCGCGACGGGCTGGCGGGCGACGCGGCCGCTGCGCTGGAGGCGGTGGCGACGCGGGCGACGCGGCTGCAGGCGCAGGTGCGCGACCTGCTGGCGTTCGCCCGCAGCGCGCCGCCCGAGGAGGCCTTCGCCCCGGTCGATCTGACGGCGGTGGCGCAGGCGGCGGCGGCGCAATGCGCCGGGGAGGCCGCGCGGCTGGGTGGGCGCATCGAGGTGGGCGCGCTGCCGGTGGTGGCGGGCTCGGCGCGCACCTTGCAGCTTGTGTTCCAGAACCTGATCGAGAACGCGCTGCGCTATCATGCCGAGGGCCGGGCGCCGGTGGTGCGGGTGTTCGCCGAACAGCCGCAGGGGCGCGCGCCCGGCGTGGCGGTCGCCGACAACGGGCGCGGCTTCGACCCCGCCCGCGCGCGCGATCTGTTCGCGCCCGGCCTGCGGCTGGAGTCGGGCGGCGAGGGCTTTGGCCTGGGGCTGGCGATCTGCCGCCGCGTGATGGAGGCGCACGGCGGCGACGTTCGCGCCGAGAGCGCGCCAGGCGAGGGCGCCACGTTCCATCTGAGCTTCGGCGTCGGCGCCGCGGGCTGACGGCCTTTACGCCGACCCGCCGCCGCGCGCGCCGTTCGGCGGGCGCGCGGCGCGGCGCCCATCCCGCGACCGGTTGCGCGGCCCGTCGCCGCGACAGCGCCAGAACAAAAAACCCCTGCGGAAACAAATCCGCAGGGGGTGGCGTTCTTCAGCCGGGTCGGCGCTGGCCGCGCCGCCGCAACTCAGTCGATGTCAGCAGCTGTAGTACATCTTGTATTCGATGGGATGGGGCGTGTGCTCGTAGGCATAGACCTCCTCCCACTTCAGCGCGATGTAGCCTTCGATCTGGTCGCGGGTGAACACGTCGCCGGCCAGCAGGAAGTCCATGTCCGCCTCCAGCGCCCCGATCGCCTCACGCAGGGACCCGCAGACGGTGGGGATGTTGGCCAGTTCCTCGGGCGGCAGATCGTAGAGATCCTTGTCGGCCGGCTCGCCGGGGTTGAGCTTGTTCTTGATGCCGTCCAGCCCGGCCATCAGCAGCGCCGACATCGCGAGATACGGGTTGCAGGACGGGTCGGGGAAGCGGGTCTCGACACGCTTGGCCTTGGGCGACTGGGTCCATGGGATGCGGATCGAGGCCGACCGGTTGCGCGCCGAATACGCCAGCAGAACGGGCGCCTCGAAGCCGGGGATCAGCCGCTTGTAGCTGTTGGTCGAGGGGTTGGTGAACGCGTTCAGCGCCTTGGCGTGCTTGAGGACGCCGCCGATGTACCACAGCGCCTCCTGGCTGAGGTCGGCGTACTGGTCGCCCGCGAACAGCGGCTTGCCGTCCTTCCAGATCGACTGGTTGACGTGCATCCCGGTGCCGTTGTCGCCCTTGATCGGCTTGGGCATGAAGGTGACCGACTTGCCGTAGGCGTGCGCCACGTTGTGGATGACGTACTTGTATTTCTGCATGTTGTCGGCCTGCTCGACCAGGCCGCCGAAGATCAGGCCAAGTTCATGCTGGCACGACGCCACCTCGTGGTGGTGCTTGTCCACGTTCATGCCGATCTGCTTCATGGTCGAGAGCATCTCGGAGCGCAGGTCCTGCGCGCTGTCCACCGGCGGCACCGGGAAGTAGCCGCCCTTGACGCCCGGACGGTGGCCCATGTTGCCGCCCTCAAAACCCCGGTCGGAGTTCCAGGAGGCGTC
>CAZRFB010000107.1:0-19333 GCA_964599185.1 uncultured Rhodobacterales bacterium
CAGCGCGAACTCACCCGAGCCGGGCGACAGCGCCACCGCTTCGATCAACCGGCCCAGCGGCGGCGCGATCTCGTCCGACAGCGCCGGGTCCGCGTCAGGCTCGCGGAACGCCTCGACCGAGAATTGCGGCACGCGATTGCCAAAATCGGCGAGGTCGAGATCCTCGATCACCAGATACGCCACGCCGCGATACGCAGGCGCGGCGCCTGCGCCCTCCACCGCCTCGATCAGCGGATCGGGCGCCTGATCCTCGCCGCCGCGATGCAGCCGCACTTCGGCGCGGCTGGCGTCGAACGGCTTGCCGTCCGCCCACATCCGCCCGATGCGCGCCACCGGCCCTTCGCACAGCGCCAGCGCAAGGCTGATCGCATAGCTGAAGCTGCGGGTGCGTGGCGCCGCGCCCTTGCCGCCGCCGCCGCTCACCGTGCTGCGCTCCTGAAACCGGCTCGCCCAGATCACCTGTCCCGACAGGCGCATACGGCCATAGACGCGCGGGATCGCGGCGCCCTCGCGCGACCCCATCACCCGCACCTGCGCGACCCGCCCGCTCTCCACCACCCGCGCGCCGCCGCCGAGAATCCGCTGGTCGATCACCCCGCCCGCGACCGCGCCCAGCGCGCGGCCCAGCGCCGCCGCGCCCACCCCCGCCACGCCGCCGCCGACCGACGCGCCCAGCGCGCCGCCCGCCGCCGCAAGAACCATGGTCGCCATTACGCAATCCCCTCCGGCAGGCGGAACGCCGCCGCCATCTTCCGCCGCCACGCCGCGCCCAGCGAAGACTCCACCACGCCGTGGCCGCTGTAGGCGTGGATCAGCGTCGGCGCGCCCTGCGCATCCTCCGCCAGTATCCCCAGATGCTTGCACACCGCGCCCGCGCGCATCCTGAACAACGCCACGTCGCCGGGGCGCGCGTCATCGGTCGCCACCGCCGCCATGTGCCGCGCGGCGCCCTCCAGCAGCCGCTCCGCGCCGCTCGCCTCCGACCAATCGGGGGTATAGGGGCCGGGGCGCTCCGGCTCCGCGCCATAAAGCGCGCGCCACACCCCGCGCAAAAGCCCCAGACAATCCGCCCCCGCCCCCCGCACGCTCGCGCCATGCACGTAGGGCGTGCCGACCCAGTCGCGCGCGACCTCGACCGCGCGCCGCGCCGCGCGCCGCGGCTCAGCCACGCAGCGACCCGCCGTCGTTGGCCGCGCCCGGCGTGGGATAGGCGGTGATCCAGTCGTCGCCCGGCATGTGCGGAAATCCCCGGAAATTGATGATGTTGGCGAATTTGGCGCGACAGGTCTCCACGCGCTTGTCGCAGCCCGCGACGATCTCGAACCCGTCGCCCGCCGCCACCGCGCCGTGCGGCTCGCTCCACAGCGACAGCAGCCGGGCCGCGCCGTCGCCATCCTCGCGCACGGTCGCGCTCTCGCCCGCGTTGGCGCCGGAGGTCCAGGTCAGCCGCCCGCGCGCGAACCAGCCCGGCGCAAAGCCCTCAAGCCCATCGACGCGCAGCGCGTCGCCCTCCGCCGCCGCCACCGTCCCCGCGCCGCGAAATGCGGGCGCGTCGCTGTCCACGCCGCAGCGCGCATCGCCCAGCGCGGCGTCGCATGACGGCAGGAACGCGCGCCCCAGCGGACGGTTCAGCGCCGACGCCTGCCCCTCGACCTGGGCGCGAAACCGCCCGCCGCTCTGGCTGATCTCGCCCAGCACGCCGCTGAAGGTCAGCGCGCGCACGTCCGGCGCGCGCCAGTCCACCAGCCAGCGCCGCACCGTCGCGCCGTCATAGAGCCCGCGCGCGATGTCGCCCGCGTCGATCGCCGCCGAGCGCAGCGCGCCCGCGATCTCCACGCTATCGACCGCCAGCCCCGCCGCCGCCTCCACCGCGCTCGCGTCCACCGCGCTCGAAGCCTCAAAGAGCACGCCGTCGAAGCTGAGCGCCGCGTCGTGATCGGTGAAGCCCAGGCCGCGCCCGTCGCGCCGGTCGATGCGCCAGCAGGCGCACAGCGTCGTGGCGCCGCTTAGAAGCCGCGCCTGAAGCGCGGGGTCCAGCGCGCGCATCAGACCCGCACCTCGACCACCGGGATCGAGGGGATCTCCCCCGCCTCGAACGCCGCCAGATTGACCTCGATGCGATCGGCGTCGAAGCGCACCGGCACATCGAACGCAAACCCCGCCGTCACCAGCGCGCCGACCTCCGGCGCGGCGTCGAAGGTCAGCACCCCGGTCGCATGATCGACCGAAAAGCCCGCGCCATCCTCAACCTCCACGCCGTCCACCGCCGCGCGCACCGTCCACGCGACCGGCTTGGCGATCGGTCGCTCATAGCGCCCCGGCCCTGAGACATAGGGTTTCACCAGTTGAAACGCCGTCCGCGCGCCATCGCCCGCGCCAAGGGCGCAATCGGTCGGTCCCGGCGTCTCCGACGGCGCGCAGGACTTGTGGTCGGCCCAGTCCTTCCAGCGAAAGCCGTAGAGCCTGCCCATCCGCGCCTCGAAGAACGCCAGCACCGCGTGCACGTCATCCAGGCTGCGCAGGCCGAGACCTGCGTCATAGCGGCGCCGCCCGTGCGCCCATGGCGTATTGCGCTCCTCAAAGCCGCTCGCCAGCGTCACGATTTCGGTGCGCCGCTCCGGCCCGCCGCTGGAGCCGAACGACAGCGCGGCGGGAAAGCGCACTTCATGAAAGCTCATGGCCGATGCTCCTCAAAGGTTGCGGCGCCCGCGCTCGACCGCGCGCGCCAGCGCCGCCGCGACCTGCGGGGCGGAGCGTTGAAAGCTGGCGGCGTCCTGGGTCGAGACATTCACCGTCACGCGCACGCCGCCGCCGCCGCGCACCCCCAGCCGCCCGTCGGCGCCGCGCGCCAGCGGCAGGATCGCCTCCGGCCCCGCCTCGCCCATAAGGCCCACGCCGCCACCGGTGGGAAACACTGTGGCGCCGTCCACCACGCCGCCCTTGGCGAAGGCGCGCACGCCGCCGGTCAGCGCGCTGACCGCGCCCGAGACCAGCCCGCCCACGCCCTGCCCCACCGCCGCCTGCACCGGCCCGACCGCCGCGCCCAGCGCGCCGCGCGCCACATCGCGCGCCATGCCGCGCAGCACGTCCGAGAACCGCCCGGTGCCGAACACCGCATCGTCCAGCGCCTTGCGCAGTCCGCTGCCGACCGCCGACGACAACCCGCGCGCCGCGCGGTCGGCGCCTTGCAGCTCGACCGAGACGCGCCGCATCTCACCGGCGAACCGCGCGCCCGCGTCGCCCTCCTCGGGCGGCGCGAAAAACCCCTGCTCCGCATCCATCATTCGGCGTCCTTCCTGCGCATGGCCACGCGCCCGGCGCCGCCGTCGGGAAACTTCGCCATCAGCTGGCCAAGCTGCGCGCGGCCCACCGGCGCCGCCACGCCCGCGCCCTCCAGCGCCGCCGCGAACTCGCGCGGCGACATCGCCCAGAACGTGTCGGGCGCCAGCCGCAGCCGCCCGATACCCAGGCGCATCAGGCCGTTCCAGTCCACCTTGCGGCTCATCCCCGCCCCCCGGTGAAGGCGACGCCGAGCAGCTGCATCGCCGCCCGCGCCGCGCCGGTGGCGCCGCCTTCAAAGGCCAGCGCCGCCACTTCGTCGCGGGTCACGTCGTGGCCCGCGCCGCGAAACCCCGCCGTCAGCACCGCGATCACGTCGCGCGCGCGCACCCCGTCGCGCTCCAGCCGCTCGGCGAGATCGACCAGCCCCTCGGCCTCCAGCTCCGCCTCCAGCGCCGCCAGCGCCCCCAGCGTCAGCCGCAGGGTGCGGGGGCGCCCGTCGATCACCACTTCCACTTCGCCGCGCATCGGGTTGGCCATGGTCAGAGCGCCGTGAAGCTCAGCGGCCCGGCGGATTCCAGACTGATCTCGAACACCGCCTCGCCGTCGTGATCGCCGGCATACTCCAGCGCCGCCACCTGAAACGCACCCTCGATCCGGCCGAAATCCGGCACGGTCAGTTGGAACGCCGGGGCCGCGCCCGCGAAAAACACGCTGCGCAACGCGGCGTCCGAGGCCGCATCCTTGAACACGCCGCGCCCGCTGACGCTGGCCGAGCGTACGCCCGCCCCGGCCAGCAGCTCGCGCCAGCGCCCGGCGCTCTCCGCCGTGGTCGCATCGACCTGCGCGGCGTTCAGCGCAAAGCGCGTGGCGCGCAGGCCCGCGACGGTCACGAAATCGCCGGTCGCGTCGGCGTCCAGCTTGATCAAAAGGTCCTTGCCCCGCTGCGCGGCCATGATCTCAATCTCCTGAATGACTTAAACGTTGTCTTCGATGGCCAGGCGAAAGCGCAGGTCGATCTGGCGCAGGCCCGCGCCCTCGATCCGCCGGGTGCGACCGCCCAGAAAATTGGCGCTGACCACCCTGCCCCGGCTAAGGCCGAGCGGCCTCAGCGCCACCGCGCACACCGCGTCGGCGAGCCGCTTCAGCGCGCCAAAGCCGCCCGCGCCGCAAACCACCGAGATCTGCACCGCGTGCGCCGCGCCGCGATCGGTGGCGGTGCTCCAGGCGTCCACCTGCTCATCACCGATCACGATCCACGGCCCGTCCTGCGGATCGGCCGCCGCGTGCGGGGCCGCGTCATAGATGCGCCCGCCCGCCAGCGCGGCCACGGTGGCGTCGGCGCCCAGCGCCGCGAACAGCGCCTGTTGCAGCGGCCACGAAAATGCGTAGGTCATGCCAGCCCCCCCTCGCGCACCCAAGCGATCAGCCAGGCGTTGCGGGTGTCGGCTTCGGTGACGCCCAGGATGTCGAACACCCGCGCGCCCTCGCGGAACCGCTGGTTCGGCTTCGGCCGCGACGGCGCGCCGAACGGCGCCCAGCGCAGCGTGACGCGGTGGGTGACCGCGCTGGCCTCGACGCCGCCCAGCACCTGCTCCACCGCCGCGCCGGGGCGCACCTCGGCCCAGTGCGCGCCAAGGCGCACCCAGCGCGCGGCCACGCCGCCGCCGCCGTCGGGCGCGTCGTCGCGCGCCTCCAGCGTCAGCAGCCGGGTCAGATCAGGCGCCCTCACAGCCGCACCCGCCGATACGGCTCCAGCAGCGCGGCGACACTCAGCGGCAGCGACGCCGGACCGCGCGCCGCCTCGGCGCGCTGCTCGAAGAAATGCGCCGCAAGCTGGATCACCGCCAGCCGCAGGTCCTCCGGCGCATCGCCCCAGGCGCCGCCATAGCCCGCCACAAGATGCGCCTCGGCATGGCCGTCACGCGGGATCGGCGGCAGCCGCCGCCCGGTCCGCGCCCGGATCGCGGAACGCCCGTCCACGCTCGCCAGCCGCCAGAGCGCGGGATCGACCGTCGCGCGGGCGCCGTCGTCGTGCGCCAGCGCCAGTTCGAGGACCTGCGCGACCGGCTCCACCGGCAGGCTCAGCGCGTCAGGGCTATCCCACGCGCTCACCCGCAGCAGCATCACGCGCTGCAGCAGCGCGCGGCGCGTGCGGTCCTCTACCACGCGCGCCGCCGCATCCATCAGCCGCGCCAGCGCCGCTTCCGACGCGGCGTCGTCGGCGAACCCCTGCGGCAGCCGCAGGTGGGCGGCCAGTTCAGCGACCATCTCGGCGGAAGCCGAGGGCCGGGCTGCATCGATCAGCATGACGTCACCGCCTCGCAAAAAGCTGTTCCATCCCGGCGCCGCATCCGGCGCCGGGTCCGTTCTCCATCACGCGGCGATGGTTCAGGCGGCGGCGAACTTCAGCAGCCGGATGGCGCCGAAATCGGTCACGTCGCCGCCCACGCGGCTGGTGGCGAAGAACTGCACGTGCGGCTTGGCGGAGTAGGGGTCGCGCAGAATGCGCACGTCGGGCCGCTCGGCGATGGTGTAGCCGGCGCGGAAATCGCCGAACGCGATGGCGAAGGCGTCGGGCGCGATGTCGGGCATGTCCTCGACCGACAACACCGGATAGCCCAGCAGCAGCGGGGCCTGCTCGGCGCTCAGGCTCTCCGACCAAAGGAACTTGCCGTCGGCGTCCTTCATCTTGCGCACCGCGCCGGCGGTTTTCGAGTTCATCGCGAACACCGCGTTGCTGCGATAGCGCGCGCCCAGGCTATAGACCAGATCGACCAGCGCATCGGCCGGATCGGTCGGGTTGAACGCGCCCGCCGCGCCGGTGGCGACATAGCCCAGCGATCCCCAGGCCCAGGCGTTGGCGGCGACCTTGGGATAGCTCAGGAAACCGGTCGGCTTGTCCACCCCGTCGCCGGTGACGAAGGCGGCGTTCTCGGCGCGGGCGAACTTCTCGGCGATCCGGTCGGCCAGCCAGCCCTCGATGTCGAAGGCGCTGTCGTCCAGCAGCCGCTGCGAGGCGCGCGGCAGCGCCGACAGCTCGTGCAGCGGAATGCTCACCTTGTCGAACAGCGACGGCGCGGTCTCGGTCGGCGCGGCGCCTTCGGTGATCCAGCCGGTCTCAAGGTCGCCCCGGTCAACCAGCACTTCGAACACGCCGGCCTCGATCTGCACCACATTGGCGACCGCGCGCACGGCGCCCGCGCCGCGCTTGACGCCCTCGATGCGCGCGGCGGTCAGCTGATCGACCAGATAGCCGCCCTCGGCGGCGACGGCGGTGGTCAGCCCCTTGCGCTCCACCGATACGGCGCGCAGGCCCGCCTCGTCGCCTGACCGCAGATAGGCGTCCAGCGCCTTGCGGTGCGGGGTCTGGTCGTCGGCGGCGCGCGACAGGGTCGGACGCTCGGCGCCCTTGCGATCCAGCATCGAGATCCGGTCGTCCTGGGTTTTCATCTTCACTTCAATCCTTTCCTGAAAAGACTTGAGATCACGAACAAAATTCGCAACCTCGGCCTTGGTGTCGAGCACAACGCTCGCCTTGTCGGCGCCAACGGGCGCGTCGCGGTCGGCCATGAAATACTCCGTCGTTGAAAAGGTCTGTCCTGCGGGCGGCGGGTTCAGGAGAACACGCCGCGCGCCTCGCGCAGCGCCTCGGCCAGGGCGCGGGCGGCTTCGTCCTCCGCCTGCCCGGCAAGGGCGTCGGTCTTCGCGCCGCTCAGGGCGCGGGCTTCGGGCAGCATCGGAAACGTCACCAGCGACACTTCCCAAAGATCGACCTCGATCAGCCGCCGCCCGCCGCCCGGCGTCTTTTCCGAGCGGATGGCGCGATAGCCGATCGACAAGCCGTCCACCGCGCCCGCCTTCAGCAGCGCGGCGGCCTCGGCGCCCCGGCGCACTTCGGTGATCAGCCGTCCCGAGACATGCAGGCCCAGCGCATCCTCGCGCAGCGCCTCCCACACCCCGATCGGCTGGGCCGGGTCGTGCTGCCAGAGCAGCTTGACCGAGCGGCCCTTGCGCGCCAGCGACACGGCGAAGGCGCCGGGCGCCACTTCGTCGCCGCCCTGGTCGGTCAGCCCGAACAGGCTGGCGTAGCCCTCAATCCGCCCGTCGCTCAACGCGGCGCGCTCATCGAAGGCGATGAACTTGGTCTCCAGGCCGGGCGCGGCCTGCACGGCGCGGGTCTGCATGGAAATACTCCCTTGCTGCTGCATCACTCAGGGCCGCTTGTGGTAGGCGTTCATCAGCGTGGTGACGGCGTTCAGCCGCGTCTGCAAAGCCCGCCAGCGCCGCCCCATCACCCGCAACTGCGCCAGCCGCCGCGCCTCCGCCACCTCGAACGGCTCCAGCACCACGCGCGGCGCGGGCGCCTGCCGGGGCGGCGTCAGCGCGTGCCGCTGCGGGGCGGCAGGCCGAGCAACTGGCGCTTCTCGTGGTCGTCCAGAAAGCTGGCCGCTGCGATCCTTCTCCATTGCGCATCCCTTTCTCCCGACAGCGCCGGAACCTTGTCGAGGTCGGCCTCCAGCCGCACTGCGCCGCCCCATCTCCAGCCCAGCCACCCCGACAGGGCGGCGGCCGTCCGGCGGACGAGCGGCATCACCGCCTGCCGGAAGAAGGCGCGATTGGCCTCCTGATAATTCGCGTAGGTGTTGTCGCCGGGCAGGCCCAGCAGCATCGGCGGCACCCCGAACGCCAGCGCGATCTCACGCGCCGCCGCGTTCTTGGTCTCCAGAAACTCCATCTCGGACGGAGAGAACCCCATCGGCTTCCAGTCCAGCCCCCCCTCCAGCAGCATCGGCCGGCCCGCGTTCTGGGCGCCCTGATGGTTGCTCTCCAGCTCCTCGACCACCCGCTTGTATTGCTCGTCGGTCAGCGACCCGGCGCCGTCCACGCCGCGATAGACTACGGCGCCGGAGGGGCGCGCGGCGTTGTCGAGCAGCGATTTGGTCCACTTGGCGGCGGCGTTATGCACGTCGATCGACGTCGCCGCCGCCTCCAGCGGCGACATCCCGTAATGGTCGTCGAGCGGGTGGAACGCCCGCAGATGCAGGATCGGCGGCGCGTCGCAGTTCATGGCGAAGCGGTGCGCCGAGGCGCCCACCCGATATTCATACGCCTCGGGCCAGCCGTCGCGCCCGGGCGCCACCCGCATCCGGTCCGGGCGCAGCACGTGGAGTTCGGTCGGCCCCCGCCCCTCCACCGGCGTCGCCGCCTCGATATAGGCGTTGCCAGCCAGTTGCAGATGGCCATAGACCGCCTCCAGCATAGCGGCGCCGTCCTGGCCGGGGCTGGGCCGCTCCAGCAGCGTCATCAGCGGATGCTCGGCCAGCGCCGCGCCGCCCTCGGTGAAGCGCAGCGGAATCGCGGCGGCGGCCTCGGCGATCATGCGCACGCAGCGAAAGCCGACCACGTTGCCGCCATAGCCGACCCGCGTCAGCGAGACGGTGTCGCGCGGCGTCCAGGCGGCGCGGCCCAGGCCATGGATCGCGGTCATCGCGCCCACGGCGGACGCCTTCACCGCCCGCGCGGCTTCACGCCGCGCGCCAAAAAAGCTGAACGCCATCGGCGCCTCCTGAAAATTCCGGTTTCGTTACAGCGACCGCACCCGCGGCCCGGCGCCCGGCGCGCGCATCAGCTCCGCCAGCGCCCAGACCAGCGCATCCACCCGGTCGGGGCTATGGCCGGGGTCGCCAAAGCCGCAAAGCTCATCCTCCAGCGCCGGATGCGCGCCGACATGGCGCACCAGCCCGCGCTCATAGAGCAGCGACACCGGCTCCGCCCGCGCTGTCTTGCCGCGAGAGGCGCGCACGCTCGTCACCGGGGCGAAGGCGTCCACGCGATGGATCATCTCGGCCACCAGTTCGCCGCCCTGATTGACCTCCGCCACGATCCGGTCGGCGCCATGCTCGCGCCACGCGGCGACCACCCGCGCCGCCCAGGCCGCGGGCGTGACCGAGCGCACCGAGCAGTCGGCCAGCACATAGAACGCCTCGCCCGCGCGCCCGACCGCGACGATGCCGCAGGCGTCGGCGTCCGGCCCGCTCGTGACCGGCGGATCGACGCCGATCACCACACGGTCCATCTGCGGCGCCATGCGCACCCGCGCCGCCTCGATCCCGCTGCGCGAAAACAACGCGCCGGGCGTCTCTGTCAGGAACTCGCCGCCCAGTTCCTGTCTGCCCTGATGGGTGCCCGCATAGCGCCGCGTCACGCTCTCCAGAAAATCCGCCGCCAGATTGGCGCGGTTGGCCGCCGTCGGCGCCGTGGTCATCACCGTTGAGGGGTCGGACAGGATCAGCCGCAGCAGCGCGTTGTCGCGCGGCGTCGTCGTCACCACCTGACGCGGATGCGTCCCCAGCCGCAGGCCGAACTGGAGCATGTCCCACGCCTTCTCGCCCTTGCGCCATTTCGCCAGCTCGTCGCACCAAGCCGCGTCGAACTGCGGGCCGCGCAGCGATTCCGGGTCCGCCGCCGAGAAAAGCTGCGCCTCCGCCCCGTTCTGCCACACCAGCTTGCGCCGGGTCGCCAGATAGGCCGGGCGACGGTCGGGCGGCGAGCACGCCATGATCCCGCTGTCGCCGAACACCATCACCTCGCGCGCCTGCTCCCAGGTCTGCGCCACCAGCGCGATGCGCCGCGCGGCGCCGGGGCTGTCGGGCGTCGCGCCTTCGGCCTGCGCGCGCAGCCACTCCGCCCCGGCGCGCGTCTTGCCCGCGCCGCGACCGCCCATCACCACCCAGGTCGTCCAGTCGCCGTCGGGCGGCAGCTGATGGCCGGGCCGCGCCCAGAACTCGAACAGGTAGGGCAGCGCGGCCAGCGCGTTGGCGCTCAGGGTCCGCAAGAACGCCTCACGTTCCTTCGGCGGCTGCGAGGCGATCAAGTCTGCCGGCGACCTCGGCGCGGGCGGCGTCGAGGTCGAGCCGCTTTCCGGCATTTGCGGCAGCGACGGCGCCGATGCGGCGCTTGAGAATTTGCGCTTCAAAATCCAACACCATCAATACTGTTTTCTGATGCGCCTTGACGACGTCGGCTTCCTCGCCGCTCAGCGCCCCGGCTGCTTCGCCTTGCGCCTTGAGCCGCATGATGATCGCCGTCAGCGCCGTCGCCAGTTCGTCATAGAGCGTGCAGGCGTTTTCAAAGGCGCGGCGCACCACCGCGTTCGACCGTCTTGCTCCAGCCAAAATGAACCTCACGCAAAAAAGCACGAGCGCCAGCGCGACCCTCAATACGACTCACAATTTCTGACGATGCCCAATTACTATCAGGCAGCGTTCGCAATGTCAAGAATAAAGATAAATTTTATTCAAGTTGCCAAAGTATTAATGGCGCAGTCAAACTATTGCGCCGCGCGCTGTCGCTCGATGGCCCGCCAGGCGGCGACATTGCGGTTATGCTCGGCCAGCGTGCTGGCGAAGGCGTGGCCGCCGGAGCCGTCCGCGACAAAATACAGCGCGTCGCTCTCGGCCGGGCGCACGGCGGCGATCAGCGCGTCGCGGCCCGGATTGGCGATCGGCGTTTTCGGCAGTCGGTCGATGGCGTAGGTGTTCCACGCCGTTGCGCGCTGGATGTCGCCGCGCGTCAGCGCCCGGCCAAGCGGCCCCTGCCCCTCGGTGATCCCGTAGATGATCGTCGGGTCCGACTGCAACCGCATCCCGCGCTTCAGCCTGTTGTGAAACACCGCCGACACCAGCGCGCGCTCCGAGGCGACGCCGGTCTCCTTCTCGATGATCGAGGCGAGCGTCACCATCTCCTGCGGCGAGGCGAACGGCAGGCCCTCGGCGCGCATCGCCCAGGCCTCCTCGATCCGGCGGTTCTGCAGCGCCGTCATCCGCGCCAGCACCTCCGCGCGGGTGTCGCCGCGCTGCACCGCATAGGTGTCGGGCGCCAGCGAGCCTTCGGGCGGAATGAGGTCGATCTCGCCGGTCAGCGCCTCCGACGCCCGCAGCAGTTCCGCCACCTCCCACGCGGTCAGCCCTTCGGCGACCGCGACGGCGTATTGCACCACCTTGCCGCTCACCAGCAGGTCGAGCACCTGAGCCATCGAGGCGCCCGCCGGAACCGCGTATTCGCCATAGCGCAGCGCGCCGTCCTTGCCCTGATAGCGCGCGCCCAGCCGGAACAGCGTCGCGGATGCGATCACGCCCGCCTGCTCAAGCTGCGTCGCCACCCGGTCCAGCGACGCGCCGCGCGCCACAACCACCGTCTGCGGCGCCGCCATCGGCCCTTCGGCGTTGAAGCTGCGCACGCCATAGCCGACCACCCCCGCCAGCGCGACGCCCAGCACGACCAGCAGCGTCAGCGCGTTGGCGGCGATGCTGCGCACCCTCAGCGCCCCCTCACGGCGCCTTGCCGAGAATCAACGAGGCGTTGGTCCCGCCGAACCCGAAGGAGTTCGAGAGCGCCACGTCGATCCGCCGCTTCACGGCCTTCAGCGGCGCGAGGTCGAGATCGGTAGGCGCCGAAGGGTTCTCAAGGTTCAGCGTCGGCGGCGCCACCTGATCGCGCAGCGCCAGCGTGCAGAAGATCGCCTCGATCGCCCCTGCCGCGCCCAGCAGATGCCCGGTGGAGGACTTGGTCGAGGACATCGTGACGTTCTTCGCGTGATCGCCGAGCAGCCGCGCCACCGAGTGCAGCTCGATCTCGTCGCCCATCGGCGTCGAGGTGCCGTGCGCGTTCACATAGTCGATGTCCGACGCGCCCAGGCCCGAGCTGCGCAGCGCCGCCGCCATGGCGCGATAGCCGCCGTCGCCGTCCGGCGCGGGCGAGGTGATGTGATAGGCGTCGCCCGACAGGCCATACCCCAGCACCTCGGCGTAGATTTTCGCGCCGCGCGCGCGGGCGTGCTCGTATTCCTCCAGCACCACCACGCCCGCGCCCTCGCCCATCACAAAGCCGTCGCGCGCCGCGTCCCAGGGGCGCGAGGCGCGGGTCGGCTCGGCGTTGAACCCGGTCGAGAGCGCCTTGCACGCCGCGAAACCCGCCAGCGACAGCTCGCAGATCGGCGCTTCCGCCCCGCCCGCCACCATCACGTCGGCGTCGCCGTAGCGGATCAGCCGCATCGCGTCGCCGATGGCGTGGGCGCCGGTCGAGCACGCGGTCACCACCGCATGGTTCGGCCCCTTGAAGCCGTATTTGATCGAGATCTGCCCCGAACACAGGTTGATCAGCGCCGAGGGGATGAAGAACGGCGAGATGCGCCGCGGCCCCCGGTCGCGCAGCGTGATCGCGGCTTCCGCGATGGTCTCCAGCCCGCCGATGCCCGAGCCGACCATCACGCCGGTGCGCTCCTGCGCCTCGCGGTCGTCCGGGCCGGGCGTCCAGCCGCTGTCCTCCACCGCCTGCTGCGCCGCGATCAGCGCATAGACGATGAAGCGGTCCAGCTTGCGCCGGTCCTTCTGCGCGATCCAGTCGTCGATGTTGAGCGTTCCGTCCGCGCCGTCGCCCAGCGGTATCTCGCAGGCGATCTGGCAGGGCAGGTGCGAGGCGTCGAAATGGCGCACCACGCCTGCGCCCGAGTCGCCCGCGACCAGCCGCGCCCACGTCTGCTCTACGCCGCAAGCCAGCGGCGTCACGGCGCCAAGCCCGGTGATGACAACCCGTCTCATCGCGCGACAAGCCTCCGGTGGTGATGCAATGGCCGCCCCGCCGCGCGGCGCCGCCCGCGCCGAAGCGGCGCAGGCGGGCGCGCGGCGCAGGCGCGGGGTCAGGCCCCGGCGGAGTTCTCGGTGATGAACTTCACCGCGTCGCCAAAAGTCTGGATCGTCTCGGCGGCGTCGTCGGGGATTTCGATGCCGAATTCCTCCTCGAACGCCATCACCAGCTCGACGGTGTCGAGGCTGTCGGCGCCCAGATCGTCGATGAAGCTCGCGGTCTCGATGACCTTGTCCTCCTCGACGCCAAGGTGCTCCACGACGATCTTCTTGACCCGCTCAGCGATGTCGCTCATCTCAAGTTCCCTCATGTTCAAGAGCCGCAGCGGCCCATGGTTAACCGTAGTGTCGCCGCCGGGTCTCTCCCGGCCTGTGCGCGGCGGCTCGGCGCCAGCCTGAACCGGCCCGCATCCCCGGACCGCGCGTCCCTTAGCACACCCGTCGAAACCCGCAAATCATCGTTTAGATCATCGCCATGCCGCCGTTGACGTGCAGCGTCTGCCCGGTGACGTAGGCGCCTTCGTCGCTGGCGAGATAGACGACCGCCGAAGCGATCTCCTCCGGCGCGCCCATGCGCCCTGCGGGAATCGCGCCCAGCAGCTTTTCCTTCTGGGCGGCGTTCAGCGCGCCGGTCATCGCGGTCTCGATGAACCCCGGCGCCACGCAGTTCACCGTGATCGCGCGCGAGGCGACCTCCGCCGCCAGCGATTTCGACATCCCGATCAGCCCGGCCTTGCTGGCGGCGTAGTTGCCCTGCCCCGGATTGCCGGTCACGCCGACGATCGAGGTCACCGACACGATCCGCCCCCAGCGCGCCTTCATCATGCCGCGCACCGAAGCGCGCATCAGGCGGAACGCCGCCGTCAGGTTGACCGCGATCACCGCGTCCCACTCGGCGTCCGACATCCGCATGAACAGGTTGTCGCGGGTGATCCCGGCGTTGTTCACCAGAATGTCCAAGCCCCCCATCGCCTCGGCCGCCTGCTTTGGCAGCGCGTCCACCGCCGCGCCGTCGCTCAGGTCGCAGGGCGTCACGAAGGCGCGCTCGCCCAGGTCGGCCGCCAGCGCCTCCAGCGGCGCGACCCGCGTGCCGCACAGCGCCACCGTCGCGCCCTGCGCGTGCAGCGCGCGCGCCACGGCGCCGCCGATCCCGCCTGACGCGCCGGTGACCAGCGCGCGCCTGCCTGTCAGATCGAACATCCGCCCCTCACCCCTGTTCCGCCAGCAGAGCTTGCGCGACCCGCGCCACGTCCGCCGCCTCGTTGACCGCGACCGCGCCCATGTCGCGCGCGATGCGCCGCGCCAGCCCGCTCAGCACCTTGCCCGCGCCGATCTCGACCAGCTCCGTCACGCCCTGCGCCGCCATCCATTCCACGCTCTCGCGCCAGCGCACCAGCCCCGTCACCTGCTCCACCAGCAGCGCGCGGATTACCTCGGGGTCGCGCACCGCCGTCGGGCGCACGTTCGCCACCAGCGCGGGCGCGGGCGCCGCGATGCGCGCGTTCGCCAGTTCGGCGCGCATCGCCGCCGCCGCCGGCGCCATCAGCGCGCAATGAAACGGCGCGGAGACCTGCAGCATCACCGCCCGCTTGACGCCGCGCCCGGCGGCCAGCGCGACGGCGCGCTCCACCGCCGCGCGGTCGCCTGAAACCACCACCTGCCCCGGCGCGTTGTCGTTGGCGGCCTCGCAGACCGCGCCTTCAGCGGCGTCCGCCGCAATGGCGCGCGCCAGATCGATATCGGCCCCCAGCAGCGCGGCCATCGCCCCCGCGCCCACCGGAACCGCCGCCTGCATCGCCAGCCCGCGCGCGCGCAGCAGCCGCGCCGCATCCGCCAGCGTCAGCGACCCCGCCGCGCACAGCGCCGAATATTCCCCCAGCGAGTGACCGGCCACGAACGCCGCATGGTCGGCGATGCGCACGCCCTCCGCCTCCAGCGCGCGCATCAGCGCCATCGAGGTCGCCATCAGCGCGGGCTGCGCGTTCTGCGTCAGCGCCAGTTGGTCCTCCGGCCCCTCCAGGATCAGCGCGCTCAGCTTTTCGCCCAGCGCGTCGTCCACTTCGTCAAACACCGCGCGCGCCGCCGGATACGCCGCCGCCGCCGAGCGGCCCATGCCGACCGCCTGACTGCCCTGACCGGGAAACACGAATGCGCGCGTCATGCCTGTCGCCACTCCCTCAGCGTGTGCAGCCTTGGTAGCGACCGTGTTTGCCCTGTCAAGCGCGGGTCGCCCGGGCGGCGCCCGCCGATCACAGTTGCAATTTCCCGCCATCGGGGGCAGAAGGCGCGTCTCCCGATACGACGGCAACGCGACGCCTCTCGTGTGCGGCTCCGGGAGCATCGCATGGCCGCACGGTGAAGCGCGCATCTGAAACAGGAACGCTCATGTCTCTATACGAGCATGTCTTCATCGCGCGGCAGGACATCTCCAACGCGCAGGCCGAGGCGCTGATCGAGCACTTCGGCCAGGTCCTCAAGGACAACGGCGGCGAGGTCTCCAGCTTTGAGTACTGGGGTCTGCGCTCGCTCGCCTACAAGATCAACAAGAACCGCAAGGGCCATTACGCCTTTCTCAAGTCCGACGCCCCGGCGGCGGCGGTCGAGGAGATGGAGCGTCTGATGCGCCTGCACGAAGACGTGATGCGCGTGCTCACCATCCGCGTCGAAGCGCACGAAGACGGCGAGAGCGCCGTCGTCAAGTCGCGCAACGTCCGTGACGACCGGGGCCGCCGCGGCGGTCGCGGGCGGCGCGAAGACTGATCGGGAGGGAGAGCACCATGGCCAAGAAACCGTTTTTCCGTCGTCGCAAGTCCTGCCCGTTCTCGGGCGAGGGCGCGCCGGTCATCGACTACAAGGACGTGAAGCTGTTGCAGCGCTACGTCTCGGAGCGCGGCAAGATCGTCCCCAGCCGGATCACCGCTGTCTCCGCCAAGAAGCAGCGCGAGCTTGCGCGCGCCATCAAGCGCGCCCGCTTCCTCGCCCTGATCCCCTATGCGGTGAATTGAGGAGCGCCCGGACATGCAAGTAGTTCTGCTTGAGAGGGTCGAGAAACTCGGCCAGATGGGCGACGTGGTGTCGGTGAAGGAGGGCTTCGGCCGTAACTTCCTGCTGCCGCAGCACAAGGCGCTGCGCGCCACCAAGGCCAACCTCGCCCGCTTCGAGAGCCAGCGCGCCCAGCTTGAGGCGCGCAACCTCGAACTGAAGAAAGAGGCCGAGGCCGTCGCCGCAAAGCTCAACGGCCAGGTGTTCGTCGTCATCCGCCAGGCGGCGGACGGCGGCGCGCTCTACGGCTCGGTCTCCGCGCGCGACGCCGCCGAGGCCGCGACCGAGGGCGGCTTCAGCCTGTCGCGCAACCAGGTCGTGCTCAACACCCACGTCAAGGAGCTTGGCCTCCACGACATGCGCGTGATCCTGCACCCCGAGGTCAGCGCCACGATCACGATCAACGTGGCGCGCTCCGCCGAGGAGGCCGCGCTTCAGGCCGAGGGCAAGTCGATCGCCGACCTGCGCGCCGAGGCCGACGCTGCGGACAAGGCCGATTTCGACGTGCAGCAGCTATTCGAGGACGACGAGGACGCGCCGCGCACCCCGGCCGGCATGGAAGTCATCGACTGACGTCCCCCTCAAGGCGCTGAAAAACGGAGCCGCCGCCCCCACGGGCGGCGGCTCTTTTCTTTGGCTGTTGATATCGTTCACCGAACCGCAACCATCCCCGTCATCCACAGGCCCGTTACGATAACACTGAACGAATCCATTGGCTTAGGGCGGCTCTTGGCTGTATCGTCCACTGCAATCAACAACAGGGGGCAGGCATGGCCGACGGCGCGATCGGGCGGGAGATGCGTATTCAGCCGCACAATATCGAGGCCGAGCAGGCGCTTCTGGGCGCGCTCTTGGTCAACAACGAGGTCTATGACCGCGTGGCGCAGCTGATCGAGCCGCGCCATTTCTACGATCCGCTGCACGGGCGCATCTTCGAGATCGCCGCGCGCCGCATCCAGCAGGGCGCGCTGGCGACGCCGGTCACGCTCAAGCCGTTCTTCGAGGCCGACCCCGGCATGATCGAGATCGGCGGCCCCGCCTATCTGGCGCGGCTGGCGGGCGGCGCCATCTCGATCTTCAACGCCCGCGACTATGCCCAGGCCATCCACGACCTCGCGCTGCGGCGCGAACTGATCCTGCTGGGCGATGAGATCGCCGCCCGCGCGGGCGCCGTCACCACCGACAGCGAACCGCGCGACCAGATCACGGAGGCCGAGCAGGCGCTCTATGCGCTGGCCGAAAAGGGCAAGTATGAAGGCGGCTTCGTGTCGTTCCTGCGCGCGACGAAAGAGGCGCTCGACACCGCCAACGCGGCCTATCAGCGCGAGGGCGGGCTGGCGGGCATCAGCTCCGGGCTGATCGACATGGACCGCAAGCTGGGCGGCCTGCACCCGTCGGACCTGCTGATCATCGCCGGGCGCCCCTCGATGGGCAAGACCGCGCTGGCGACCAACATCGCTTTCAACATCGCGCGAAAGCACAAGGTTGGCCAGCGCCAGGACGGCACGACCGGCACGGTGGACGGCGGCGTGGTGGGGTTCTTCTCACTCGAGATGTCGGCCGAACAGCTTGCGACCCGCGTGCTGTCGGAACAGGCGCGCGTGCCGTCCGAGAAAATCCGGCGCGGCGAGATGGAGGAGGACGATTTCCGCCGCTTCGTCCACGCCACGGCGGAGCTTGCGCGCATTCCGCTGTTCATCGACGACACGCCCGCGCTGCCGATCTCGACCATGGCCGCCCGCGCCCGCCGTCTCAAGCGCCAGCACGGGCTGGACGTGCTGGTGGTGGACTATCTGCAACTGATGCGCGGCGCCGGGCGCAACGAGGGCCGCGTCAACGAGGTCTCCGAGATCACGCAAGGGCTCAAGGCCATCGCCAAGGAGCTCAACATTCCCGTCATCGCCCTGTCGCAGCTTTCGCGTCAGGTCGAGAACCGCGAGGACAAGCGCCCGCAGCTTTCCGACCTGCGCGAATCAGGCTCCATCGAGCAGGACGCCGACGCGGTGATGTTCGTGTATCGTGAGGAATACTATCACGAACGGCTGAAGCCCTCCGAAGAAGACCCGAAATTTCAGGAATGGGTCGAAAAGGCCGAGCGCATCTACAACAAGGCCGAAGTCATCATCGGCAAGCAGCGCCACGGTCCCATCGGCATCATCGAGCTGATGTTCGAGGGCCAGTTCACCCGCTTCGGCGACCTCGCGCATGAGGACCGCAGCGACCGGCGCGACTTCTGAGCCGTGGCGCGCGCCACGCTCACCATCGACCTCGCCGCCATCGCGGAAAACTGGCGCCGCCTCGCCACGCTCTGCGCGCCCGCCGAGACCGCCGCCGTGGTCAAGGCCGACGCGTACGGCCTTGGCGTCGCGCGCGTCGCCCCGGCGCTCTGGGCGGCGGGGGCGCGCACCTTCTTCACCGCGCTGCCCGAGGAGGCGGCGACCGTGCGCGAGGTTCTCGGCCCGGCGGCGGCGCTCTACTGCTTCAACGGCATGGCGCCCGGCGACGCCGCGCTGTTGCGCGCCTTCGACATCCGCCCGCTGCTCAACAGCCCCGGCCAGATCGCGGCGGCGCGCGCGGCGGCGGCAGGGGAGGTGTCTGACGCGCCGCTGCGTTGCGGCCTGCAACTCGACACCGGCATGAACCGGCTGGGGCTGGAGGCCGATGAGCTGGCCGCCGTGCTCGACGACCCCCGCGGCCTCGACGGCCTCGCCCCCGATCTGGTGATCAGCCATCTCGCCTGCGCCGACGACCCCGCCGATCCGATGAACGCGGCCCAGAGCGCCGCCTTCGCCGCGATGACCGCGCATCCGCGCCTCAGCCGCCTGCGCCGCAGCCTGTCGGCCACCGGCGGCGCGCTGCTGGGGCCCGACTGGCGGCACGATCTTGTGCGCCCCGGCATCGGCCTCTACGGCGGCCTGCCGTTCGCCGAGGCGGCGCCGGTGGTGCGCCTTTCCGTCCCCATCCTGCAAATCCGCGCCGTCGCCGCCGGCGAGGCGGTGGGCTACGGCGCCGCGTGGCGCGCCGATCGCGAAACCCGTGTTGCAACCATATCAGCCGGTTACGCCGACGGCCTGATCCGCGCCATGGGCGGGCGCGCCCGCGTCTTTCACGGCGGCCGCGCCCTGCCGGCGCTGGGCCGCGTCAGCATGGACCTGATCACCGTGGACGTGACCGAAGCGCCCGGGCTTGCGCCCGGCGACGCGCTTGAGCTGCTGGGGCCGCGCCAGACCATCGACGCGCTGGCGGGCGCCGCAGGCACCATCGGCTACGAAATCCTGACAAGCCTTGGATCGCGCTACGCCCGCCGCTATGAAGGCGGGGAAGCGATCCCTCTGGCGGAGCGATGACGGTGGCGTTGGTGTCGG
>CAZRFB010000108.1:0-3061 GCA_964599185.1 uncultured Rhodobacterales bacterium
GCGGCGGCGATGATCGCCTCCACCGCCTCCTCGCCGAATTTCTCGGCGCATTTGTCCGGCCCCTTCGCCAGCATCGCGGCGGTGTGCGAGCTTGCCGGGTCCGCCCCGCGCCGCGCGGCGATGGTGGCGCTCAGCCGCTGAAGAACGTCGTTCATGTCATCCTCACCGGAACGCCTGCGGCGGCCATGTGCGCCTTGGCCTCCATGATCGAGTGCTGGCCGAAATGGAAGATCGAGGCGGCCAGCACCGCGCTGGCGTGGCCCTCGCGCACACCGTCCACCAGATGATCCAAAGTCCCGGCGCCGCCCGAGGCGATCACCGGGATCGGCACCGCGTCGGCCACGGCGCGGGTCAGGCCCAGGTCATAGCCGCCCTTCACCCCGTCGCGGTCCATTGAGGTCAGCAATATCTCCCCCGCCCCGCGCGCGGCCATGTCCTTTGCAAACGCCACCGCGTCAATGCCGGTGGCGGTGCGCCCGCCGTGGGTGAAGATCTCCCACTTCCCCGGCGCGACCGCCTTGGCGTCGATGGCGACCACGATGCACTGCGCGCCGAACTTTTGCGCCGCCTGCGTCACGAAATCGGGGGTGTTCACGGCGGCGGTGTTCACGCTCACCTTGTCGGCGCCCGCCAGCAGCAGGGCGCGGATGTCCTCGACCGTGCGCACCCCGCCGCCGATGGTCAGCGGCATGAAGCACCGCTCCGCCGTGCGGCGCGCGATGTCGAGGATCGTGCCGCGATTCTCATGGCTGGCGGTGATGTCGAGGAAACACAGCTCATCCGCCCCGGCGGCGTCATAGAGCGCCGCCTGCTCAACCGGGTCGCCCGCGTCGCGCAAGCTGACGAAGTTGACGCCCTTCACCACGCGCCCGTCCTTGACGTCGAGGCAGGGGATGACGCGGATTTTCAGCATGGACAACCTCTCCCTCAGGGCGTCGCGGGGCCGGGTCAAGGATCGCGTCAGCGACCGCGCATCGCGCGGCTTGTCCTTGACGCGGTCCCGCGACGCCGCGACGCTCGCAGATGGCCTCGCAAGGCGCGCCGCGCCTTCGAGGCCGTCCCCAGCAGCTTCTTCTACCCCGCCAGCAGCCGCACCGCTTCAGCCACGTCGATCCGCCCGTCATAGAGCGCCCGACCGGAGATCACCCCGTCGAGCGGCGCGCCGCAATCTTTCAGCGCCCGCAGATCGTCCAGCGACGACACGCCGCCCGAGGCGATCACCGGGATGCGCACCGCGTTCGCCAGCGCCGCCGTCGCCGCCACGTTCGGCCCCTGCATGGCGCCGTCGCGGTCGATGTCGGTATAGATGATCGCGGCGACGCCCGCATCCTCGAAGCGCCGCGCCAGATCCAGCGCGGTCAGGTCGGTGGTCTCGGCCCAGCCCTCGACCGCCACCCTGCCGCCGCGCGCGTCGATGCCCACCGCCACGCGGCCGGGAAACGCCCGCGCCGCGCCGCGCACCAGCGCGGGGTCGCGCACCGCGACGGTGCCGAGGATCACCCGCGCCAGGCCCTTGCTCAGCCAGCCCTCGATGGCGGCGAGGTCGCGGATGCCGCCGCCAAGCTGGCAGGGCGCGCGCACCCGCGCCAGCACCGCCTCCACCGCCGCCGCGTTCACCGCCCGGCCCGCGAAGGCGCCGTTCAGGTCCACCAGATGCACCCACTGGCAGCCTGCCGCCTCGAACGCCGCCGCCTGCGCCGCCGGATCGTCGCTGAACACGGTCGCGGCCGCCATGTCGCCGCGCAGCAGGCGCACGCACTGGCCGTCCTTGAGGTCGATGGCGGGATAAAGGATCACGGGTTCCACCTCAGGAAATTGGCGATCAGCCGCAGGCCGGTCGCCTGGCTTTTCTCGGGGTGGAACTGCACCCCCGCCAGATTGCCGCGCCCGACCGCCGCCGTCACCGGCCCGCCATAGTCCACGGTGGCCAGCACATGCGCCGGATCGTCGGGAACGAAGTGATAGGAGTGCACAAAATAGGCGTGATCGCCCGCGCTGATCCCCTCGAACAGCGGATGGTCGCCCGGCGTCAGCGCGTTCCAGCCCATATGCGGCACCTTCAGCGCCGGGTCTGACGGCGCCAGCGCCTGCACCGCGCCGCCGATCCAGCCAAAGCCGGGGTGGTCGCCATGCTCGCGGCCGACCGTCGCCATCAGCTGCATGCCGACGCAGATCCCCAGAAACGGCGCGCCCGCGCCCAGCACCCGCGCCTCGATGGCGGCGCGCAGCGGCGCCACGCCCGCCGCGCAGTCGGCGAAGGCGCCGACGCCGGGCAGCACGACGCGCCCGGCGCGCGCAATCTCATCAGGGTCGGCGGAGACGAGCACAGCGCCCGCGCCGGTCTCGGCCGCCATGCGCTGAAACGCCTTTTCAGCGGAGCGCAGGTTGCCCGAGCCATAGTCCACGATCACCGTGGTCATGTCGGCGCCTCCCCGCGCGGCCCCCATGGCCCCCGGATCACCGGCTCGATGCGACGCGACGGGCTGGAATGTGGGCCGGACTGCGGGCTGGACGGCGCGTCCTGCGCCCGCGCGCCAAACCAGCGCGCCTCGGCGTCGTCGTCGTCCCAGGCCAGCACCGCGCCCTCCTCGCGCCAGCCGCGCAGGCGGCGGTCGAGCCGCGCCAGAGCGGCGCCCTCGAACCCCACGATCAGCCGCACCGCGCCCTCCGCCAGCGCCGCCAGCGCGCCAAGACCGGCCTCGCCCAGCGCGCCGAGGCCAAAGGCCAGCGCCCCCAGCCCCAGCGCCGCCAGCCAGTGGCGGTTCCAGAGCGCCCAGAGCAGCGGGAACAGAAACCCGCCCCAGCGCCAGCGGTCGGCGATCAGCAGCGTTGTCTCCGGGTCGGCGCCTGCGCGCCGCTGCGCGGTGTAGAGCCGCTTCATGCGCTCAGCGTGCCCTTGGTTGACGGGAGCGCGCCCATAGCGCGCGGGTCCGGCTCCACCGCCTCGCGCAGCGCGCGCGCCACCGCCTTGAACGCGCTTTCGGCGATGTGATGGCTGTTGGCGCCCGCCAGCCCTTCGACATGCAGCGTCATCGCCGCGTTCATCGCGAAGGCGGTGAAG
>CAZRFB010000109.1:0-1518 GCA_964599185.1 uncultured Rhodobacterales bacterium
CGCCTCGGCGCCCGAAATGATCTCGATGAGCTCTTTGGTGATCGCCGCCTGGCGCGAGCGGTTATAGACGATGGTCAGCCGGTCGATCATGTCGCCCGCGTTGCGGGTGGCGTTGTCCATCGCGCTCATCCGCGCGCCCTGCTCGGAGGCCGCGTTCTCCAGCAGCGCCGTGAAGATTTGCACCGCGATCGAGCGCGGCAGCAGGTCGGCGAGGATCGCGTCCTCCTCCGGCTCGTATTCATAGCCCTGCCCGCCCTCGCCCGCTGCGGCCTCCCCGGCCTGCACCGGGATGATCTGCGGCGCGGTCGGCGTCTGCAGCACGATCGACTGGAACCGGCTGTAGAACAGGTGGCAGGCGTCGAACTCTCCGCCGATAAAGCGCTTGAGCACTTCGTCGGCGACCTTCTGCGCATCGACATACGCGACCCGCTTCACCGCGCCCATGTCGATGTGATGGATCAGCTTGGCGCCATGGTCGCGGCGCAGCTGGTCGCGACCCTTCTTGCCGACGGTGATGATCTTCACCGTCTTGCCCGCGCCCTCAAGCGCGATGATCTTCTGCCGCGCCAGCCGCACGATGGAGGAGTTGAAGCCGCCGCACAGGCCGCGCTCGGAGGTGCAGACCAGCAGCAGGTGCGTGTCGTCCGCCCCCGTGCCCGCCAGCAGGCGCGGCGCGGTAGGGCTGTTGCGGCTGGCGCGGGCGAGATTGCCGACCGCGTCCTCCATCTTCACCGCATAGGGCCGCGCCGCCACCGCCGCCTCCTGCGCGCGGCGCAGCTTGGCGGAGGCGACCATCTGCATGGCCTTGGTGATCTTGCGTGTGGACTTGACCGAACTGATCCGGTTTTTCAGGTCCTTGAGGCTCGGCATCCCGCCACTCTCCCGCTAGCGCGCCCGATCAGGCGGCGAAGGTCTTGGCGAAATCGTCGAGCGCCGCCTTGATCTTTGCCTCAAGCTCGCCCGCCACCTTGCCGTCCTTGTCGCGCAGCGTGTCGAGCACGTCCTTCGCCTTGGTGCGCAGGTGCTGGAGCAGGCCGCGTTCGAAGGCGCCGACCTTGTTGACCGGCAGCTTGTCGAGATAACCCTTGGTGCCGGCGTAGATCACGCAGACCTGCTCGCCGTTGGTCAGCGGCGCATACTGCGGCTGCTTGAGCAACTCGGTCAGCCGCGCGCCGCGCGCCAGCAGACGCTGGGTCGAGGCGTCGAGGTCGGAGCCGAACTGCGCGAAGGCCGCCATCTCGCGATACTGCGCCAGCTCCAGCTTGATCGACCCGGCCACCGACTTCATCGACGCGGTCTGCGCCGACGAGCCGACGCGGCTGACCGACAGGCCGACGTTCACCGCCGGGCGGACGCCCTGATAGAACAGCTCGGTCTCAAGAAAGATCTGGCCGTCGGTGATCGAGATCACGTTGGTCGGGATGTAGGCCGACACGTCGCCGGCCTGCGTCTCGATGATCGGCAGCGCGGTCAGCGAGCCGGAGCCGTTGTCGGCGTTCAGCTTGGCGGCGCGCTCCA
>CAZRFB010000110.1:0-2831 GCA_964599185.1 uncultured Rhodobacterales bacterium
TAGACCACGGTGGTGGCGCGCTCGCCCTTGCGCACGGCTGCGCCGAGCTCCAGCGCCTGCTTGAACGTCATCCAGTACGGCGACGCATAGCCTGCCGCCATCGCCTTCAGCCCCAGCATGAACACGTTCACGCCGCGATAGGCGTCGCCGTTGAACCGCAGCGGCAGACCGGCGCCCGCAGTCCGCCACGGCCGCCGCCAGGGCAGCGGATCGCCCTGCTCCAGCAGCGCGATGATCTGGTCGGTGATCTCCTGCGCCACGTCGCGGGGCGGCTTCGAGACGCTGCGCGCCTTGGCGGCGGCGGCGGAGCGGCGTGGCGCGCCCGGAGTCGTGGATCGGGCGGCTGCGGATCGGGTGGAGGTGCGGGCCATGGGAGGGCCTCCTTTGCTCTGGCCTGACCGGAAACGGTCATGGTCAAGACGGAGGCCTCTGGCTTTGGCTGTGGGGGAGGGCGCGCAGGATCAGGGGAGGTGGCGCTCGACGTCCATCGCGGCGTGCGGCGCGCGCGCCACCGTCACGCGGTCGGCCGCGTTGTCGACGTGGAGGATCAGGACGTGACTGCGCGCCCGCAGAAGCCGATAGGGAGCCTTGAGCGGACGAGCGCGCTCGGGCGACCGCGCGACAGCCTTGGCGGCGTCACGAACATCGGCGAGGTATCTCGCCGCGACCGTCGGCCCCCAATGCCCGACGGAGTCGCGGCGCAGGGCGCGCAACTCCTCGACGGCGCGCGTCGACCACGCGAGCTTCACGAAAGACGCGGCGTCAGAGGGCGCGCGAGGTCGATGGCGCGGTCGGCGTCGCTGTCGCAGGCTCGCCGACGAAGGCGTCGATGTCGAAACCCTCGCAGGTCCCGCTCGCCATGCCTTCCGCCCCAAGGGCCACGAGCTGCTCGACGACGCGGGCGTCCTCCTCCAGCCGACGCAGGCCGGCGCGGCAGGCGTCGGAGACGTTCTCGAAGCGACCTTCGGCGACAAGACGCAGCGCGATGTCCTTCGCCGCGCCGAGGTTGACGCTGGCGAGGCCGGAACGGGTTTTCGGCATGGCTCGCCCCTCAAGGTGTAACACAGTGTAGCATACCGCAGCATGCCTGCACGCGCCAGTCCGGACCGGCGCGTGCGCGGGCAGCGCAGCTACTCGGCGGCGATCGCTTCAACCGTCTCGTCTGCCGCCTCGTCTGCCGCCTCGCCGGCGCCTGCGACCGGGCCGCCCACGTCGTCGTGACGCATCGGGGCGGGGACCCAGAAGTCGAGCCGCTGGCGCGCGGCGTCGTCCCAGCGTCGGCGCTCGCCCTCCTCGTTGAACGCGCCGTGCAAAAGCGCGACCAGCTCGCCCTTCTTGGCGCCCATCGAGCGCCGCGCCTCCTCGGCGCCGAGCGTGGCCTCGATGATCTCCAGCAGCACCGCCTTGCTGACGCGGCTGAGGAAGTTGTCCTTCGTCGGCCGCCAGATGCGCCGGACCTCGGGTTGCGCCATGGTTACGATCTCCGCCGTCAGCGCGATGCGGGGCTTCTCGTCATAGCCGTCGTCAGCGGGCAGGGCCGCCTCCAGCCCCTGCGCGACCGCCGCCGCCGTCAGCGCCGCCTTGTCGGCGGCGGACAGCCTGCGGAACGCCGCGAACCGCGCGGCGACGCCGGGCTCGGCCGCCCACGCCCCGTCGACGCGCGCGGCGGGCAGATCGTCCGTCTCCTCGTCGTAGCGCCAGCCGTCGGCGCCGCGCAGCCGGGCGGTCTGGTCGCCAAGCGACAGCGCCAGCACCCCCTCGCGAAACCGTAGCTGGCGCGCGCGGCCATGACGGCGTGAAACTGCAGCAGGTCGAGCGCCAGCCCGGGGTCCTCGGCCACCGCCACCTGCAGCGCGCCCTTCAGCACCGTGCGCATGTCGTCGCGCAAGCTCGCGGAGTAGGGATCGCGCGTCCCGCCCTCCTTGCCGCCGTCCTTGCCGCCGCCGCGGGCGCCGCCCCGGACCGCGTCGTCCTCGCCGATGGTGACGACGGCGCCGGCGCCGGGTCCGTCGCCGTCGATGTGATCGTCATGCGCAGCCGGCGCGGGCCTCGCCTCCGGCGCGATGTCCTCGCCGCGCTGGAGCCCGCGCTCGTAGCCGAGCGCGCCGCCCCGCGTGACGAAGACCGCGACACCCGCCATCGCCTTCTGCGCGTCCGTGTAGACCCGGGTGCTGTCCTCCAGCGCCTCCAGCTCCGCCTCAAGGCGCTCGGCCTCGTCGTCGGTCAGACCGCCGTCCTCCATGAGGCCCTGGATCTCCTCCCAGCGCGCCTGATCGGCCTCCGACAGCGGGGCCTCCTCGGGATAGATGCGGCGCAAGCCGCCGATCAGCTGGTAGTTCGCCTCCAGCATGATCGCCGACCACTTCCAGCCCGCCGCAACCTCCAGATTGGCGGCGGCCTCCAGCCGGGCGGTGGCCAGCCGCGTCACGAGGTCGGCGTCGGCGAACCAGACGTCCTCGGAGAACAGGTCCTCGTCGACGGCGCCGCCGGCGGCCTCATAGGCCTCGCGCCCGACAAAGCGCCCCAGCGCGCTGTCGAGCCCGATGCGCGCGTCGGTCATCAGCCGCTTGATGGCGCCGGCGCCGCGATCCCAGGCCGCAGCCTTCGACCAGACGGCGAACACCGCCTCCTGACGGCCGGCGTCGTCCACCACCGCGAAGGCCTGCGCCTGCTCGATGGTCATCTCGCGCCGCGCGAAGGCCGCCATCACCGGCGCGGCGAGCCGTCCGAGACGCTGGCGCGCGCGGACGTGGCGTTCGGTGACGCCGAAGGTCGCCGCCACCTCCGCCGCCGTGCGCCCCTCGTCGATCAGATCGGCGAAGGCGCGCGCC